>LNEX01000331.1 GCA_001464165.1 bacterium Ga0077546 | reverse complement strand
TTTTCCGTGAGCCAAGATATAGGCATAGGCTCGCACCAAAATGCCGAAATTACCATAGAAGCCCTTAATTTTGCCCATAGACTGTGGCCTATCCCAATCAAGAGAATAACGATCGCCGTTTTTCTTAACCACCGGCTTAGGTAAGAAGGGTTCTAAAATATCTCGACAGGCCACGGCACAAGCACCAGGACCGCCACCGCCATGAGGAGTAGACATAGTCTTGTGCAAATTGAGGTGACAAACATCAAAGCCCATATCGCCAGGTCTAACTAGACCCATGATGGCATTCAAGTTCGCACCGTCGTAGTACAGCAGCCCACCTGCTTCATGCACCAGCTTTTGCACTGTCATAATTTCTTCTTCGAACAAGCCTAATGTATTCGGATTGGTCAACATGATGGCAGCGGTATCTGGGCCAAGAACCGCCTTTAATGCCTCAATGTCAACCAAGCCACGGGCGTTACTCTTAATCTCTACAACGTCAAAACCAGCCAATGCAGCGGTGGCAGGATTGGTACCATGAGCGGTATCAGGTACGATTACGGTACGTCGCTTGTGCTCACCCTTGGATTCAAAATAAGCGCGGATCAAAAGCAATCCTGTCATCTCCCCATGGGCACCGGCGGCTGGTTGCAGAGTAACGGCTGGCAAACCTACAATATTTGAGATTGACTTTTCGAGTAAATAGAGTAACTCAAGAGCACCTTGCACTTGGTCTTCAGGCTGATTTGGATGCAGCTCTCTGAAGCCCTCAAGAGAGGCCATAGCATCATTAATCTTCGGATTGTATTTCATCGTGCACGAGCCTAGCGGATAGAAGCCAGTGTCGATGCAATGGTTTAAATGAGAAAGCTTGACGAAGTGTCGCACAGCCTCTAGCTCACTAACCTCAGGAAGAGCTGCCGCTGTTTCGCGGACATACCCTTTAGGAATGAGCGTATCAAGAGCTTTGCGCGGCACTCCGCTATTAGGAAGAATTTCAGTTCTTCTGCCAGCTTGTGACTTCTCGTAGATTAGCTTTTCCATTGCGGTTTCTCTGTTCCTATTGGTTGCTACTTACAGTTACTTCAAACACTTGATCATCAAATTTAGTCAAGAAAGAAATAGAGCTAATGCTCAAAAATGCCAGTCCACCCCAAGATATCAAGCTCACAAATTGTGGGTAATGCCAAGTATAAATTTTGCGCTAGCTCTAAGCGCTTCTCTCGCTCCAGCATGGCCAAAACTTTTGTATAAAGAGGCAGCAGCATGCGCACGTCATTAGCGGCATACTCAATTTGATCATCAGTTAAGTCTAGTTGAGCCCAATCGCTTGTTTGATTCGACTTATCAAGTTCAATACCCAAAAGTTCTTTAACAAGATCTTTGAGGCCATGTTTGTCAGTGTAGGTGCGCACTAGCTTAGAGCCAATCTTTGTGCAAAAGATAGGAGCAACCTGAATGCCTAGATAGTATTTGAGCACAGCAACATCAAAACGAGCAAAGTGGAAAAGCTTAAGTACACTATGCGCTTGGCAGAGCTTCTTCACATTCGACTCTATCGTAGGATCTAGATCTTCTGCCGTTTTGTAGCGAAAAAAACTAACCACACCTTCGTCGTCACAAATTTGAATCAGACAGAGGCGATCACGTCTAAATATAAGGCCACGGGTCTCAGTGTCAATTGCCACAACCGATTTGCTCAAGTAGTGCTTAAGACGCTCATCACTAATATCGTTCTCGAACAGTTCAACTTTGCGGTGCGGAACAAGGGTAGTCACTAATCTGACCTTTCATATAGCTGCCAAAGAAAAATTATAGTCTTATCGGCGAGCGAAAAGCCCAAGATATTGAGCTTCTAATGATTGTTTATCGACAACCAGTCAATTGGCAAAGGCATCGTCTAAGGCTTCGGCCAAATGCTTGACCTTGACATTGAGCCCACGGGCCTTAACCCCAGCTTCAAGTTGAAGCAGACAGCCCGGATTACTCGTGACAACCACGTCGGCACCCGATTCTTCTATAAAGTTCATCTTGCGATCCAACACTTTCAAACTAAGAGCCGTATTGAGTAGGTTATAGATGCCTGCACTACCACAACAATGCTCTGCTTCAGGCAAGTCATAAAGATGAGCACCAGTACTTGCCGCAGCCGCGGTTAGCAGCTCTTGGGGCTGCACCCGAACCCCTTGAGCATGGGCCAGATGGCAAGCTGCATGATAAACAATATGAGAATTATCCCGATCAGTTTGAGCAGTACCTGCCATAACAGGAAATTTTCCTAACGCCAGATTTTCAGAAATGTCTTGCACTCTTTTCGAAAACAAAAGAGCACGTTCTTTGTAGACCACATCACCCTCAAGCAAATCACCATAGTGCTTGAGCATGGCGCCACAACCAGCAGAAGTAACAACAATTTTTTCTTCTGATGCAGCGAATAAATCTATATTTTGCTTTGCCAAATTGGTTGCTATATCTAACTCTCCCGCATGAAAAGCCAGAGCACCACAGCAAGTCTGTACCGGCACTTCAACTACAGTTCCTTGCCTAACCATAAGACGCAGAGCGGCATGGTTAACGTGATTATAAAAGACATCCATGACACAACCGCTGAACAATTGAGCATTGCCAGTTTTGACACCAGCTTTCCATGACTTCTTAGGCAAAGGCAAATGTTTAGCCACAGTTGGAGTAAACATCTGAAAATCAGTGATCTTACGCAATAGCGGTGGGCCTTTAGCAACAAAAGGAAGGTTTGCTACAAAACCATCAAGCTTGAGCGTTTGTACCAATCGCAGTACCGAACCCAATATTTTCAAACGACCATAGTAAGGCAAGAGCTGACTAAAAGAAAAACGCATAATCTGCCGTGTCAACCAATTCCGGCGAGCAGCCAGATGAGGTCGCGCTTGGTCAAGAATGGCCTCATACTTGACCCCAGAGGGACAGGCGGTCTGACAGCCAAGACATCCGAGACAAGACTCTAGATGTTCTATTGCACGTGGTGCTAGCTCGCCGCCTTCTTCTTGCCACTTCGAAAGCAAATAAATCCGCCCACGGGGCGATTCCATTTCCCTACCAGTGGCCAAATAAGTGGGGCAAGCTGGTAAGCAAAGACCACAATGGATGCAACTATCTAGCAGGTCTCTACTGAGCTTAGCAGAACCATCGCTGATCTCGATAACAGAACTTGAGTTTGAAAAATTGGTTTCAGTCATGTTGCGAGCCTGTAAAATTAGCCTGCGGATTTAAACACAAACTCGGATCGAACTTCTCTTTTATTCGCTTGTATAAAGCTATAGTCGCAGGTTCTATGGCAGCTAGACGTTTAGAATTACCAATAAATGAGCCGTAACGAGCGGCTAGTGTCAAAGCTTCCCAGCCTGCTAGGGCACTGCCGTCAGCCTGCTGTCTGCAAGAGCGAAGAATACCAGTGAGCAATTCTAAATCGCTATCCACTTGCTTTTTGCTAGTGCTGTGTAAGTATAACCGCCCACAAGCAGGCCTAACACGCAAGTTGCCGCGCAACTTCTCACTGTGCTTGTTTCGCAAATTTTCAAGCAAGGCCTGCAAAAGCGAAAGCGATGCAGCAGCTTCTACACAATAATCAGCAGTCGATGCCAGGGCATAAGTCAATACTTTTTGAGCTTCAAGATTGTCTATTTTCTTGACTTTAAAAGCAGCTAACTCTGCTTCTATTTGAGTACTCAAATCAACAACTAACCGTGCTGGGCCCTCTACTTGCACAATCAATTGACACTCCGTACTACCGCTTCCGTTTCCGTTGGTTTCTACTTCAACGATCTCTAGAGCACAAAGGGGCAGTCCAGAAGCAAGCAAGCGCGCTGATACCGCCAGTAGTTCACTTGAATCATTCGACTTTGACTTCGCTAAAAAACTTGCAACGGCCTCTGGTATGGCAGCCAGGCGCAAATAGGCTAGGTATGGGAAAGCAAAAGCGCCCCTGGAACCAATAACTAATTTAGTGACATCAAAACCAGTGACATTCTTCACCACACGGCCGCCACTTTTTAGCACCAGACCACCCGCATATACTGATTCAAGTCCAAGTATTTGACTGCGTAAGAAACCAAAACCAGTCTCTAAATAGCCACCATCACCAGTTAGGAGCAAATCGATCAACGTCACGTCATTGGCGTTGGCCCCAAGATCTACAGGAAAACGTTGACCAAAATTACTCAAATAACTGTTCAGCTGACCAATCGTTATGCCAGCTTCACAGGCAATCACAAGATCGCTCTCCACATGCTCGCGCACATGAGCCAGTGCCGAAAAGTCGATAAATACATTTTGCCTGTTTTCTCTCAAAGCCTCAAGGTCAAGCAAGCCCGGAAAAAAAGCATATTTTTGAGAATTCGGCGACAATGAAAGGCGAAGGATAGCAATTAGGTCATCAGCACTACGTGGTTTAACTTCAAACCAACTAACCACAGTGCTGCCAAGTGCCTGTATACCATTTCTTGTGATCAAGCCTTCGGCCAAATCAATATTAACTAAATCTGCTGCCATCAATAGATCATATGGCAAAAGCGGCACGCAGCACAATATAGCCAATGCATATACTGCGCAAAAAAGGTTGCATCACAAGTGCTAAAATCCGGAACAGACAAGGCTTCCAGAGAAAGATATTTTATGGCGCGCTCACTGGTTTTGATATCCGGCTACTACGGCTTCGACAATCTCGGCGACGAAGCCATACTCGAGCAACTTATCACTGAGATAAAAGCAGCCAATATTAATCCTAGCGACATTGTCGTGCTTTCAAATAACCCAATGCTGACTAGAACACAATTTGCAGTGCAAACTGTCAATCGCTGGAAACTAAAGGATATAATCGCTCTCTTGCCGCGCACAAGACTCTTTATCAGTGGCGGCGGAGGCCTGTTTCAAGACACAGACTCGCTCAAATCAATAATTTACTATGGCAGTCTTATCGCTATGGCTCGCATCTTCGCAAGCAAAATACTAGTGTATGCTCAAGGCCTGGGCCCGTTAAAAAAAGCCATTAGCCAAGGCCTGACGAAACAATTTTTGCGGTTAGCTGAGGAAATCTCGGTACGCGACGACAACTCTTATAGACAGCTTGAACAGTGGGGCTTGAAGCCAAAGAGCATAAAGACAGCAGACCCAGTCTGGGCCCTTGAACCATCAGCCTTACCTGAATCAGTAAGAGACATATTGGCAAAATATCGTCCTAGCGCTAGCTCTAGCACAATACCCAAACCTACCATGATAGGGATTTCGCTGCGCAGTGGCGCCGGTTTCAGTCAAGACCATTTAAAAAAATTTGTAGAAACCCTAGAAGTCTCATTAGATAATTCGGCAATATTAATTATGCTGCCTTTGCAAGACGAACAAGACAGGCCAATTCTCCAGTCTTTTGTTGACCTTTGGCAGAGCAAAGAGCGCACCGTCTGGCTACCACCAAATACCAAGCTTTTGCCTAGTCAGTGGTTATCTTTGATAGCATCTCTCGATATGGTAATTGGCATGCGCCTGCACTCACTAATTATGTCTCTTGCTAGCGGTAAGCCAGTGATTGGTATATCGTATGATCCGAAAGTAGAAATTGTTTTGAACCAATTCAAGCAGCCGAATCTTACCTTCACCAAAATAGAAGATAACAAAGACATCCATGATAACGATTGGCCCAAAGTAATTGCAGACGCCCTTACCAACTACAATGAGCTTGCGGTAATAGCAAAGAATCAAGCCCAAGATTGCAGACAAATGGCTTGCCAGAACCGTAGACTTATAGCTAAAATTCTGGCGTCCTAAATACAGGTTTTATACTACAGACGATACCACTTAAAAATCATGCCATTGCCAAGCTTAAAAAGTAGAGACCACGTCCTTGGTTACCCCGTTGACCTTGTCAATGAAAGCACGGCGATTGAACTGATCGAAAGCGCCTGGCAATTGAATCAAGCGCTACATGTAGTGACTATTAATGCCGAGATGGTGGTTGCCTCTCAAAAAGATAAAGAGCTTGATCGCATCATTCGCAATGCCAATTTAGTAGTACCAGATGGTGCCCAGGTATTGAACTAGCGGCAAGCGCCCTTGCGCGTGCGGCAAGGCTAGGCAAAGAAGTAGCCTTGCTTGGCGGTAGACCAGAAGTGATGAATAAGCTAGTTGAAGATCTACCGAAGCTCCATCCCGGAATCAAAATAACGGCTTATCAAAATGGATTTTACGATAAGTCTGAAGAGCAAGTGATTCTCGAAAGGATGGCAGAAACGAGACCTAGACTGATTCTCGTGGCACTCGGCGTACCGAAACAAGAGTTTTTCATTGACCATTACAAACACCTATTTCCGCAGGCAGTGATGATTGGCGTTGGCGGTAGCTTTGATGTCTGGACCGGTTTTGTCAAACGAGCCCCTTTAACTTTTCAGAAATTTCACTGCGAATGGCTTTATCGCTTATTAAAGGAGCCTTGGCGCCTAAGTCGCATGGCTCAATCTCTACCTAACTTTGCTTGGCAGGCACTTGCAGAGGTCTTGGCCAAACGCACTGGGCGGAAATAGCGCTATTTAAGCGAGAATATTATGCTATTTGGCAAATCATTTAATAAAGCGCTCAGCGAACAAGACAGACTAAAGCAAGTTAAAGAGATTCCTTTACGAAGCCTAGCCCACCTTGGTGATGCTGTATTTGAACTATTTGAACGAGAACGCGAGCTTCTCGCCTCAGTCACTGTAAAAAAAATGCACGATCAAGTTGTTTCTCGCGTAAATTCGAAAGAACAAGCTCGACTAATTGCCCTACTTAAACCGAATCTCACAGAAGACGAGCTAGACATCGTCAGGCGCGCAGGCAAGCCACTGCCTTTGAAGCTCTAATCGGCTATCGCTTTCTCACCGACGAGAATCGGCTAAAGGAACTGCTTGATTTGACTGATCTGGAATAAGAAACTAGGGCAAGGTGTTCAATTAATGCGCTAAACCTTAAGGATAGGTTGTAATGCGAATCGGCCCCAATATCTAATGCTAAGTTAGATTTCAGGAATAGCCGCAATTGCAGTGAAAAAAATAACCGTGTCAATTGAGTCAGAAGAAATCTATCGCACCCTTCTGCTTAATTCTGCCGATGCTGTTGTAGTGACAGACTTAGCGGGATTAATCACTACTACCAATCCATCTTTCGCCAAACTGATTGGCGCAGAGATAGAAGAAATTGTTGGCCATCAAATTTCCACAATGGTTGACTGGCATGGTCACGAAGAGCCAGACAATCACAAAGAATCGGCTAAAGAGCCTGGAGAAGACGAGAGCGATCCTAAGCCAGTTACCGTACTAACTAGGGCTGGCGTTGAATTCGTTATGCCAGCTTCACGTTTTCCCCTCTCAGACTCATCGGCAAGCAAAACAAAAGACGCACCTTGGGGTTTCTTGACGATTATATATGTAATCCAAGCTAACTCATTGCAGCAAGCCCAAACCGAATTTGTCAGTACTGTCTCGCACGAACTGCGCACGCCCCTTACTAGCATCAAAGGCTTTGCCGATACCATCTTAAGAGCAGGCGACAGGCTCGATGTTTCGCAACAACGACGCTATGTTGGCATCATCAAAGATCAAGCAGACCGACTAACAAGATTGGTAGAAGATATTCTTGCCGTCTCCAGGCTCGAATCAAAGAAATTGCAGCTGACAATTCGCGCCATTGACCCTCGAGATGCCATTGAAAGAGTGCAACAAAATCTTACAGACAAAGCCAAGAATCACAAAATAATAGTGAGCGTGCCTGCTGGTCTCACCCCTGTCTGGGCTGACGCCGATAGGCTTGAGCAGATTCTCACAAACCTAATCGATAACGCCATCAAGTATTCGCCAGCTGGCACCACCGTGACGATTTCGGCCAGAGGGCTGGAAAAAGAGAAAGAAAAGAACAATTCAAGCGATGTAGAGATGGTCGAGTTCTCAATTAGTGACGAAGGCGTAGGTATTCCGGAAGAACACTTACCTCAAGTCTTTTCAAAATTCGGACGCCTTGACAATCCACTAGTTAGACAAACGGAAGGTACTGGCCTTGGCCTCTATATAACCCGCTCTCTGTGCCTTGCTCTCGGCGGACAAATCAGCGTTGCTAGCCAGCCTGGCAATACTACTTTTACAGTGAAGCTACCAGCGGCAACACTAGAGCAACAAGCTGCCAGAGGGAGGGATTAAATGCTCCTTCCCACCCCGGTCATTCTCATTATCAATCAAGCCCGACTGGCTGCTGAATTTTCATCTGTACTAGAAAAAACCGGCAGCAAAGTTCACGCAGTAACGTCATTTGAAGAAGCAAATGAACTGCTTTCTTTCCTACACCCTGACATCATCATTCTGCCCAATCAACTTGACGGGGTCAGCTCTGGTGATGGCAGGCTATATTGCCAACAAATTAGAGCAACGCTTGCGCCACCACGCCCGGTGCTTGTACTGCTACATCCCTCTACCGATGTGACTGAAAGAATCAATGCTTTTCGTTATGGCGCAGACGATGTGCTCGGTGATCCAATCGACAAGAATGAGCTTGCTATCAGAGTTCTTGCTCACCTGAGACGCCCCAATCTAATTCGTCGCATGCTTGAACAATGCCTCTATTCAGATAAGGCCTGGTCTGTTATGTCTCTCGACTTAAATAAAATCAGAGTTTATAACGAAACCTACGGCGATCTAGCTGGCGATCAGCTTATTAAGGCGCTGGCAGCAATCTTGCTCGATTGCGCCGACGAAACTGAATTTGTTGGCCACCTTGAGGCCGATGACTTTATCATGGTAACCAGACCAGAGGTGGCCGAAAGAAAAGCTGAACTAATCTGCCAACAATTTGACAACGTCAGTTCGAGGTTCTATCCCAAAGGCGACATCGCCAGGGGTTACCTGATCTCTACGGGCCGTGGCGGTATTCGTCGACGTGTGCCTTTAATTTCAATTGCAATTGGTATCGTCAGCAATACCGTCAAAAAATTCCAGTCATACATAGATGTCTTGGCTCTTTCTGGGTTTCAGATAGCAACATTGAAGAAGAACTACAAGCGGCAAGCTCGGGCCAGGGTCAGACTCACAACTTAGCAGGAATGCTGCAAAACAATTCAGACCCGGCGGCGCTAATCAAACACATATCACGCATCTTAGTAGTTGAGCCAGACGGAGCCATGGCCTGCCTGCTACAAGAAACCCTAGCCCTTGAAGGCTACATGGTGCAAGTGACAAGCTCAGCAGATGATGCCCTTGAGCTAGCCCGCTTTGAGCCACCCGACTTAATTCTACTTGAATCGAATTTGATAGATAGAAAAATGGACGGCTGGAATCTGTGCCGCGCACTCAAGGCAGACGACGTTTTGTCAAAAATCTGGATAGTGATGGCCACTTCACACCCAGACCAGTCTCTAGCACTAGAAGCTGGAGCCGATCTCTATCTGCCCAAGCCCTTCGATATTCCCAATCTACTGAGCGAAGTCAGCCTACTACTGCGTTCGCGGGTTTAATTTAGTTTAGAAATAGAAGAAAGTATCCACTCCGCAGCCTCGACAATCGAACTGGCCTGATAATCAGGTTTGACCGGCCATTGATAAGCACCCGACTGAACATCCTTGCCATAGCCCGTTTCTACAAGCACGCCCTTGACATGACAATTAGCAGCAAGCTCAACGTCGGTAGCTTTATCACCAACAACAAAGGCTAAATGGCGACTGAGCTGCGGATTATCGAGATAGGCCTGCTCAACTAAGCCAGGACCAGGTTTGCGGCAATTACAAGCAATGTCATAAGGCGCTACAGCCCCACCTTCCTCGCGAGAAAGGTGGGGGCAATAATAAATGGCATCAAGGTGGGCACCAGAAAGCGCCAAAAGCTTGACCAGCCGCTCATGCAAAGCGTTTATGTGACTCTCCGGATAATAACCCCTTGCCGCCCCAGTCTGGTTGGTGACAAGCACGCAGGCCACGTCTGCTTGATTCAAGCGGGCAATGGCTTCACCAGCCCCCTCAATCAAATTGAGATTCTCCACATCTTTGATATAACCTGCCTCAACATTGAGAGTGCCATCACGGTCAAGAAAGACCACCGGCCGAGAAGCTTGAGTGCTGTTAGTGGAAATGAGACTGTTTGAAGGAGTTGACATTGAGGGTACTCGATGAGGAAAGAAATATTACTATTGTAAGTCAAAGGATATGTTACGATAGCTAGTAGTGTTTACCAATTGAAAAAATATGCGATTAAACGACGAAAACGCCTCTTTTCGATTTAACCAGAAAGGCCTGCGAAAATTCTTAGGCGATCTGGAATGCGAAATTATGGAGCTAGTTTGGAAACTAGCCAATCCCACAGTAACCGTCAGAGATGTATTTGACGCACTGAGGCAAGATCGTGACATCGCCTACACAACTGTTATGACCACGATGGTCAGGCTATCCGAAAAAGGTCTACTTAGAATCGTAGACAAAATCGGTCTAGCCAATTGCTATATGCCAGAATACGAGCGCGAAGAGTTTCTTTCAACCGCTGTCAAATTGGTGCTA
>LNEX01000330.1 GCA_001464165.1 bacterium Ga0077546 | reverse complement strand
CTAAATTTGACAACACCCCTTGAGGTTTTGTGCTCCGCCACTGGTAATGGAGTTTCAAGAAAATTCACGGCAATTCCTAGAATCAATCTGCACAATAATGACACATGCCAGTCAAAGTATAAACCCATAGCAGCCTTACCTACAGGCGCCCGCACAGCCGCTGACGCGATCAAGAAGAACCCCTTCCGATTCAAGTGTACAGGCATCATCAAAATTGCCACAGCTGCCGTGGCAAAGCAATACAGGGCAAAAAACAGGGTTGATATAGCGCTTTCGCCAACGAAAAAAATGAACCAAGGCAGACCCGGGTAAAACTATTGCACCCTCTTGCCTAGGGCCGTCAGCTGCACCCTGGCAGCAAGAATCTGCTGAATCTACTATGGCCGCTGGGCGACTAATTCGCACCTCACTAGCTGAAGCTGGCAGGCGACAACAAAAGAAGCAAGAAAACACCAAGTAAAAAATGCAGAAAATACGGGAAATAGACCCAGGTAACCACTGCGACACGGTCGCCATCAAAAGCGAAAACGCATGAAGTGACAGGCTGGGCAGTGCAGTCCAGCGGCTCGAAGGCCAATAGATGCACCCTGGTTAAGAGCAGTATTAAGAAACATTCGAGCTACAGGGTGGCTGCGGGGAGCGACCCCGACCACAGGCGCGGTTGCGGGAAGTGAAGCCGCTTGGGTTACCCCGAGAGTCGGTGACAATAAACCGTTCTTGGCAGAACTAAGTTGAAAGGTGCCGGGGGCAGAGCTAGTGGGATCCGCTGACAAGGTTGGTCCTAGTTGGGGCGATACAGAAGGAAGGTCGGCTGCTAAGCCCGAAAAACCTGGCGAACTTAGAGCCGTCGGGCTCAATACCGGAGAACTTAAGACAGGAGAGGTTAAAACTGGTGCGCCATCATATCCGACAGAGGTACTGCTAGAAGCATTACTGGCCCAAGACGGCATTTGAGGCGCGGACGAGCTAGGACCACGGGCGGCCTGGCGATTGTTTTCTCTGAAGCTGAATGCCGGACGATTACGTAGAGCCCTTTCAATAGAACTGACAGCCTCGACAATTTCTTTGTCGTGAGGCTTGAGAGCTAGAGCAGCGCGATAACTGCTTAAAGCAGCAATCAAGTCACCCTTGCGCTCAGCCAGAGCACCAAGATCGTAAAAAGCATCAACATTAGACGGATCACGGCTGAGCACATGGCGAAAAGCTGCTTCGGCCTCTTCATAATTGCCTTCGGCATGCTTGCGCGCGCCATATTTGAGCACTGAAGTCACTTCGGCATCAGCCTTCTGCCCAGAAGTTAAGTCACTGTGAGGAGTAAGTGCCCTCAACTCTGGCTCTGCCTGATTTGACCGGCCGACAGCACTCCCAACCACCGGCTCTATTGGCATCTTCGAAATGCTCCGCCGACGGTAAGACTTTCGGGACTTAGTGGACTTAGTGGACTTAGTGGACTTAATCTTTCCTGATTTTATTGCTTGACTTAAGGGCGTTGCTTGAGCGTCGGCCGGCTGCATAGCAACACTGGAAGCCCCGCCAATCGCAAGAATCAGCGCACAAAATAGAGCCACCACCTGCCCCCCGCCTTCTCTCTTCTTCGGTTGTCTAAGCCTGCCCATATACCAATTATCCTTCAAATTCAAAAATTAGGCAGAATCTGCGAAAATCAAAACCTTCTCACTGCCTGGCTGACTTTCTGCTTAGATTTTAGTCTAGGCAAATCACCTAAAATGACTTGGTCCACCAACTGTATCGCTACAGGAAGCCACCCTGCTATCAATCGCTAAATTAATGGCCGACATTGCCCGCGCCAAGCCATAAGTGTAGCTTTGCGAGTCGAACTTGGCTAAGTTGTCCGTAACTTCATGATCGGCGTCATAATCGCCAGTGAGAACGCGAAAATAATCAGGCCCTTCCACTAACAGGTCTTTGAAGTTGTAGGCCCATTTTCCGGCACAGCCCAAGACGCAAGCGTAGGGTAAAAGGCGACCAAAAAGAGTAGGATCTTCGCTAGCAATGCGCTCAAACTGAGCCCGGTCACCGCAGTTAACGAAGTCAATGAACAGCTGAGCTTGGCGCAAGGCAATCACTCCTTTGGCCGTGCGTTTGGGCATGGCTGCGCTGGCTAGAATAATCATCAAGCCCGAAATGGCAAAACCTAAACCATAGTTTTTATAGAGATCGCCAGCGAGGATACCCCTGGTAAGCATTATCGCTCCAACCGACAATACCAAAGTACCAGCAACGACAAAAAGGTCGCGATCGTTATAGGGTAAACGAGCGAAATACTGATCCCGCAGCAACAATTGATAAATCAAACGGCGCATTTCACTTAGATAGCTGCGGAACTGCCCTCGCAAAATAGACAAGTATGTCTTGTCATTGGCGACAAACATGGTAGAAAGGAGCAAAATTTCATGAGCTTTTAAGCTCTCCGGATTAGGACTTGCCGCCTTCTTAAAGAGATAGTCTTTATTGTCTCTGCCGATCAATCCGCGATAAGGCACTTCAGTGATAATCAGATAACCACGAGCTGCCAAATCTAGCAAAGTCGCGGTGATATCATGCTTATCACAGTGCTCGTCAATCAAAGTTCCTAACTCGGCAGGTGTCAGTTCAGTTGGTGGCAGCCAGCCATCTACAGCCTGCACTCTAAGTGGATCTCGACCATAGACAAACCACAACGAGAAAAGCAGTACCAAAGTAATAGCGGGAATTACAAAACTCGATTTAGAGTAAAGCAAGGCCAAATAAAGTTTGTCAAAGAAAGATGGCGGTCGGATCGAACCTGGGGGCAGAGTGGCAACGCAAGAAAAATTTTGACCAGCGATTAGATGCCTTGCAGAAAATTGAATGGTATTGCTTACAATTTTACCTTTGCTACGACCATTGCCCCCGGTGTGACTGAGATAAGATAGCGTCTTTACTGCAGACAGATTAACCTCTGGCGGGCAGTGCAGAATTACCTTCAGATTGTCTACGGGTAGTGGCAACTCGGTGCCAAGACAACTCCAAAACAACTCTGCATTATCGCCAAAGAAGTTGACAGCGTTACTGGCATCGTACTGAATGCGAAAAACATGCTGACCTCTGAGCATAGTATTACTGTCACCAATCTGTAAATTGGCAAAACCCCCCATAATCTTGCAGGTATAAGGCATCGGCTTATCACCATCTCGCACAGAAAGGGGCAGTATAGTCAGTCGTTCATTGGTATCATGACGTTCATATTGCACAGGAATACGTCTATAAAGTGCTAGCCGCTGAGCACCTTCAAAATCATATCGAATAGTTTCAGTAACTTCGAGCAAGCCATTGTTGGCTAAAGCTAAATCGATTTGAAAGTCTTTAATGCGCTCGGCGTGAGCACTTTGCCAAGGAAAGAAAAAAACCAGGGAGAGCAAACAAAGAAATAGGTTCGACCAGCTAAGATGCATCTTCTCCCCCGCCAATAGAGTTGGGGCTATTATAGATGCGGTAGTAGTGATAAATTTCAAGGGGCCGTGCCAAAACCTTTACTGAGGACGCCTTATGACAACCCGGATAGATGACTAGTATTGCTCATATCCAACCGAAGCGACGCAACTGCCCGACCCAGCTGGCCTTGTCTATTTTGCTCGTGGCTGGCCTCAACTCACCCACATCTTGCCACGCTGCAGAGGCTGAGCTAGAAGATACCGACAACACTGTTATTATGAACGGTAGACAAAAGGCAAGTAGCACAGAAAATACAAGTAACTCGATTAGTACTGATCATTTCTTGCGTTGCTATAACGAAGCACTGAGAGCCACCAAGTCACGACGATGGCAAGTAGCATTAGAATTCAATACAGCGGCATTGCACGAAGCCAATCAAGCCAGTTCTGAGCGTAGCCGCTATTTGCGAGCGAGGCTGCTCCAAGGCTTGCTATTTAATCGCATGGACAAACCGCAAAAGGCCTTCGAGACACTGAACGCGCTAATGAAGCCACTCACAGCGCAATATAGCAAAAACAGCATTGAAGTAGGCAATGCATACTCTGAATTGGCAGAAGCACAACTAGCCTTAGGCCAAAACAAAGATGCTGAGCAGAATGCCAGAAGAGCAATAGGCATTTTCGAGCAAGTAGTCAAAAGCAAAGAAAAAAGCGAAGAGAACCAAGATAGCGAAAGAGATCTAGGTTTAAGCTTCTCCCGCTTAGCGCGAGCACTTTCTAAGCAAGGTTTTAATGGCGATGCTCGCGACTATTTTCTTCGGGCTCGAACGGCACTAGCTGCAGAGCCTGGCTACAAAGAACAAGACTTAGCTGATGAGTTGAGACTAGAAGCTCTGTTTTTTGGAAAAGTCGGCAGCAACAAAACAGCCACACAGCTTTTCGAGAAGAGTTGCCAGATCAAAGAAGCGCTTTCTGACCCTGAGCAGCCCGCTCACTTGGCTGGAGAAGTAAAATTCACATGGGAGCACGGTTCGCCAAGATCTCATGAAATCATCGACCACGAATTTCCGTTACGGTACATCACAGCCAATCATATCCGCGTTGCTGTAACCGTAATTGATTTATGGGAGCTGGCTTCAGTACTCGTTTGCGTAACCAACCTAGACGATCACAGAAGACCAGTTGGCCTCGGAACGGTCAAAGCTTTTCATGCTGCTATCGATACAAAGTGCGGTCTGACGAAACAACTAGCACCACTTACCTATGTTGACCACAAAATAATCGATCGAATTCGCCGAGAAAGAGGCATGTGGGATCTAACACAAGATCGTCCCTGGCTTGCCAACATTCAAAGGACCCGCAATATCAGAGGTCTCGTGCCGCCTTCTGGCCACGATCTATTTCGTGGTCCCAATGTTTTTGGCGTCTGGGGAGAGTGGCCGGGAGTATCGCATACGGTGCCAACCAGAGTATCTGTTTATCCCTCAAGAGAAAATATTTTCAACCGCAACGAAGACGATGACATTGACACAGAGGCAGGCCTGATTCGCAACGAAGGGGCAAAACATGCTGGCTTAGCCACTATCGCCTTAGAGCCAATGGAGTCTCGCACCGGTGAAACCTTTTATATCTATCCCCGAGGAGAAGATATATTAGTGCAAGTTGTAGTGGGCAATACTACCTTCGAATTTCCCTTCCACTGTCGCAAGCGTCGCATACCATAAACTGAAGTATTAGGTTGGCTAAAGACTAGCTAAGCACTGGGTAAATCCTTCAACATAGGTTGGATACTTAAGTTCAAAATCAAGATCGGCCAAAATTTGAGCAGCACGAATCTGGCGGTTGCCCCTCAGACTGGGATTAACTTCACTAAGGGGAGCGGCCGCTGGCAACGGCAAAGAAAGTTGCTTGCAGAGCCAAGTAACCACTTCTAAATGGCTGGCTGGTTTGAGATCACCAACAACATAAGTTTGTCTTGCCAATTGCGATTGAGTAACGAAAACCTTTGCAATTATTGCAGCAAAATCATCTAGATGAATGCGAGACACATGATTTAGGCCGTCTCCCGGTAGCCGATATGTACCACTGAGAAGACGCTGATGCAAACCACTTTTAGCATTATAAAGCCCTGGCGCCCTTAGCACCGTTGATTTGGCTGCCCAAATTCTCTCAGCATTCAACCTGACTAAAGCGCGCGAATCACTTTCATCAACAGCACTGTTCTCGTCAATCACACCTTCCGTCTTACCGTATACACCAGTGCTTGAAATATAGACTACTGCCTGCGGCTCTGAGGCAAATACAATTTCGCTAAAAACTTGATCTGAATTGTCTCCTGGCGGAAACGATACCAGTACATAAGCATCACGGCAAACTCTAGCCAGTGTCTCTTGCCATTGCCTCTGCTGATCCAGCAAAATCGGCTTTATACCTAGTTCAGCAAGAGCAGCGCCAGAAGTACCACGAGTCGTGCCCCAGATCTCGAGAGCTGACTGACCAGAAAAGTGATTGACCACGGCACGAGCAGTCTGACCTACACCAAGCAGAAGAAGCTTACTGGAGCCACTCATTTCTCTGTATCAAGACCTAGCTCGCTGGCGGCTTCCTCAAAAGTTACGCGCATACGCTGGCAATAGTGCAAGGCCATAAAGGCTTGATCAGGGCGCAGATGGCCGCCGTCAATAAACCTTTGACAGCTAGTGGCAGCATCAATGGTTAATTGATCTAGTTTGCTTAAAGCCAGAAGGACTTTAATTACATTAGCACCACCACTGGCATCAACTTTGGTCGCCGCCTCGATATCAGAATCTGATAGCAGACCGGCTTGTCTTAACAAAGCAACTATCTTGCCAATCTCCGCAGCGTCGATCTTCTCAACCGCAGCAGTCGGCACCGGTTGTCCCACCAGACTCAACTCTTTATGCAGGTTGGACACGGCCTCTTGCATAGTCATAGCACCAGCGTGCATGGCTTCTTGCAATCGCAAACCAGCTTTGAGCTGTGTAGCAGTAATAATACCAGCCATAACAAGAACCTGCCCTAACTGGGGCTTAACCCGAACGATAGCCTCATTGGTAGCAGTTGACTGAATATGCTCGGGTTCAACATAGCCGCCCCGGAGGTGAGCACGTCGCACAGCCTCAGCAGCTTTCATAGCGGACAGTGTGCCCTGACTAACCAAAGCTTGCACCTGCAAAGCAGCATCTATAGTCGAACTTGGCACCAAACCCGCTTCAACCAAGAATGTTCCGAGCATCACCACTGGTCGCTTCTTGATCAGGTCAGGATGAGGCAACATGCCCAGATTGCCATATGGATCTGCCGGCAAAGGAACACCACCGGGCCCATACGAGAGAGGCACAGTCGAAGCAGTTGTCAGCGACTCACCTGGCACTGGCTGCGGTGGCACTACGTAATTAGGTGGGTATCCAGGCTGCTGGCCTAACGGTTGAGGCCCCGCTGGAAAGGCTTGTCCAGTAGCATTTGGATATTGATAGTTGACCGGGTAATTAACGGGATAACCCGGCGGATATCCAGGTGAATATCCAGGAGGTGCTGGGAAGTTGGGATACTGGGGTGGATAATTTTGTGGATAATTTGCTGGATAGCTCTGACCAGCTGTATTGGGAAACTGTGGTGGATAGTTCACAGGGAAATTAGGTGGATAACCAGGTTGCCCGGCCGGCAAACTGTGCTCCCCGGTCTGAGTAAACTGACCACTAGGCGGATAAGGCTGTTGAAAATTAGGGGGAAAGTTCTGAGCATTGCCTGGCACTGCTGCATACTGTCCAGAAGCTTGCTCTGGCGCAAGTGCTTGAGGTGCAGCTTGAGCTGCAGCTTGACCAGCATTGGGCACTTGGTTAACTGCAGGAGGGCTATCAGAAACAGCTTTGGCACTACTATTTCCAGCACTAATGGTGACACTAGTAGGCTCAATCATAAACTCAGAAGTCTGGCTCTTGTTGGAAGCAGTCGATTTCTCAAAAACTGGTTCACTCGTATAGAAATCCTCACCAGCCAAATGGGCCGGATAAGAAGTAACTGGTGAAGAGTCTCGCGAGAAATCTGTTCCGCTTTCTGCAGCAGAATTATCAGGAGAACTAAAATCGGAGGTTTCATAAAAAGAAGCCGGTCTCTGCCCTGTACTAGAACCAGAATCAGAACCGGCAGGTGATGCAGATGCAAAAGTCGATGGTCTTGAATTGGGATCAAAAATATTAGGTCCATCAGACGGCAATGAAAGCGTGAGCACGTCGTAGAGAAGCTCTACATCGCCAAAGCCAGTACTCCACATTACTCTAGACTTGCTGCCATCACCTTCATATAGGGTCCAGACAGGCTCGCCACTACCACCCAGTTCTACTCTCACGGTCAGACTGAAAGGCATCTTCAAATTTTCAGAACGCCATGGTTGCTCAACTGTGCATGAACGCGACTTAGAAGCCGCGGCTAAAAGATTACGCACGTCAGCCAAACGCGGTACATCAAGCACCTTTAATGACTAGATTAGTCAAGATTATCAATGAATTGGAAGCTAGGATCAAGATCGCCCCTCAATTTCGAGCGTAATAAGCAGCAGGACCCTTATCAGACGGTCGATAAATTGTAATCACATCCGACCAGTCACCGGCCGGTTGGCCCGAGATATCAAGAGCCCTGGCCTTGATTTCATAATACCCCGTGATTCGATGATAACTCGCAGGCAGCTCAATCAAACCTTGGGCATGAGCACTCTCAAAACGCTGAGCTTCGACCGAATCACCAGCCCTCTGGTCAAATGCAAGAAAATTATCGAACGATTCATTAACACGAGAAATGACTAATTGCATCCTTGCAGCCCGAGGAATACCTGAAGCATCGAAATTAAGCCTAAGAGGCTCACGCCCGACTAAATAATCGCCTGAGGCTCGAGGCTCAAGGTTCTCGACACTCAAGCGCGGCATCAGATAGACATCTTCAACTAAGCGGACATTCTTTACTGCCAAATGACTGGCCCCACTAAATACCAGCTTAATACGGCGAATTTTCTCCATGCTATACCAGCGCCAGTAGTGCGAAACGTGGATATTTATATGGGCCCATCGCAGCTTCAGCTGACCATCAGCATCTCTATCACTCTTATCCGGTGCTGGTTTTCCTGGCGGCAGAGAAATCAATTGTACGATTTGCGGGTCGCCGACAAAAGGCATGCCGGGCGCAAGATCATCAAATTGTGCGGATACGGCATAAACTTTAAAACTAGGCTGTAGTGCAACATCAAAACTCAGGTAATCAGACCCCAAGGGGTTGACCTTAAGGTCCTCAATCAAAATACCGCCCGATTTTTCTATTTCAGTAAGAGCTAAAGCCTTCTCCTTCCCATTTTGAGAGGCCATCAAGTGGGCTTTCTGCCCAGGAAGGGGAGAAAGAGTTCCCAGCCTTGCTTGCTCAGCAAGCTCAAGGTTAAGTGGCGCTGCAAGTTCGTTAGTAGTGGTCACAGGAGCATACTTAACCAGTTTGAAGTTCTTGTCTTTAGCAGACCAAACGAAGGGGCCAGCCGCTTCATTACTAGCCAAGAGTCGCTTAAAGCGCGTGCTATTAATTGGTTCTTCCGGGCCAGCAACACTACTATGAAAAGTCAAAAGTCTGTCAGATATCGATTTTGGTCTAAATGGAGGCTCAAACAGCTCTCTGTAGCAAAGGCCAAACAGCAAAATGTGCGCCGCTGCAAGATTCTTTGGAATGCCTAGAACAATTACAGGCTTTTCCTGCGATTCAACAAGCTTACTTGATTGAGCCATCAAGGCTCGAACCTGGCTCCCGCCGTCAACCCAACTAGCAGTAACGGCAAAACTAATAAAGGCAAAGACCAGAGCAAGAGCAGAGAAAACAGCAGCCATGGCAATATTGAGGAACGACTCAACACCGTGCGATAGAACCATTGACTGCGCTGATTTTCTATCTTCAACCTTTGGTGCAAATACCATCAGAGGCAGGCAAAGAGCCATAGGGAGAGTAAAAAAGTAATACACTCGCTGATTATGAAGATCTTGATCGAGACCCCACAAAGCATAGAGTGGCAACAAAGCCTGAATGGTCATAATGGCAACGAACAAAAGCCCTCGCCAGTTTATCCGCTGCGTTGCCAGGCGCACAATAAAGAGACCCAAAATGGCAGCATAGAGAGACTCAATAAGCAAATAGAAGACATTTGGATCTGGAAAAACGCAATTGGGTAGCGGAAAAATCAATCGCCAAAGAGTAATAGGATCAACCCAGCGATAAATTAACAACGGCAAAAGGGCTTTACCCATATCGCCGCTATAGCCACCGATTGGGTCACCCAATGATACTGTTCGAATGACAAAGTAGGGCAGAAGCAAAACAAAGAATGGTAGTGAAAACTTTAGCCAATGCTTAAATTTGCTTTTGATCTCGGCAGCACCGGACCGACAAATCAAAGGCAGGGCACTTACCAAAATAGGCAGCCCCACAGCCGATTCTTTACTCATCAGAGAAAGAACATACAGAAGCAGCGACAAGCAGTAAAGTTTTAAGGACTGCACCTTCTCAGTCGCTTGCCAGCTCAAAATAGCGAGATATAGGGCCGGTAAGTAAAAGACAGCTGCCAATAAGTCAGCTCGACCAGAAATCCAGCAGATATCTTCGCAATGCAATGGTGACGACGCAAACAAAACTGCCGCAGATAGAGCGCAACAGAACGAGCGACTAGAGCCAAAATCGCGAGTTAAGGCGCGAACCGACATAAAAAAGAAGAGAGCAGCAAACCAAGCCAACACAAGGTTGGTGAGGTAGTATCCCCAAGGGTTTATACCAAAAATTAGATAGTCACTTAAATAAGTGAAACCAAGTAAGGGGCGATAAAAATCGAGGGAAGGCACACCCAAATAACTCTTGAAAAAATTATCAAACAGTAGATGACTCTCGCCCTGCATTACACGATAAGCAAACTGCACTTGCCAGGTGTCATCAGCCAGAAAATAACCGCTCAAGCAATAACCAAAAGCAATGGTAATGAGCAGCGCTAAGAAGGCAGCGGCAAAGCCAAAAGACTTATCGAATGAGTTTTTCAATTGTGTTTGATTTTCTTATGCTACTGTTGAGACCGTAAATTGCATGCATAACTTTTTACTATTACTTTAGATGGTCCTCTTTATTAACACAAATGGTGGTTATGACAGCGAGCAAAGTCAAGGGCATTTTAGTCAGCGAAAACGGCGGTCCCGAAGTTCTCAAGTATCAAGACCTTGAGATTAAGGCACCAGGCCCTGGTCAGGCTTTCGTCAAAATTGCCGCTTGTGGCGTCAACTTTATCGACATATATCAACGCATCGGTCGCTACAGCGTGCCATTGCCTTACACCCCCGGCCTTGAAGGGGCGGGAGTGGTTGAAGCCATTGGCGAAAATGTTGATTGTGTAAAAATCGGCGACAGGGTAGCTTACAGCAGCACTCTTGGGGCCTACGCCGAAGCTTCCTTAGTGACAGCCAGCGAACTAATTCCACTGCCAGACGACCTATCATTTGAAGAGGGAGCAGCATTTCCTTTACAAGGAATGACCGCCCATTATTTGATCAATGATTTTCGCAAAGTAAAAGGCTCCGATACGGTCTTAGTTCATGCGGCAGCTGGCGGCATGGGTCAACTACTAGTGCAGTGGCTGAAGCATCTCAAGGCGACAGTGATTGGCACTGTTTCTACTAGTGCCAAAGCTGACATTGCCAGAGCTTGCGGCGCTGACCATGTAATTGACTATAGCAGCGCTGACTTTGTTGCAGAAGTTGCCAAAATTACAGGTGGTAAAGGTTGTGAAATGGTCATAGATGGCGTGGGCAAATCGACCTTTGCCGGTTCGCTTGAAGCTGTGGCAAGCCATGGCCACGTAGTGCTTTTCGGCTCTGCCAGTGGCCCGGCAGAACCAATTGCGCCCAATTCTCTACAAAAGCGCTCGATCACCATATCTGGTGGCAGCCTCTTCAATCATTTAAACGACAGAGATGAGCTACTAATGAGAGCCACTGATGTGCTGCACGCCCTCAAAGTTGGCTGGCTCAAGCTAAACATCGAAGAAGTAATCAGTCTTTCTCAAGCAAGCAAGGCTCACGAATTGCTTGAGAGCAGAAAATCTACCGGCAAAATCATACTGTCAACAACTAAATAATCAGGTAATAGAAATGCTAGCAAAAAAGACATTGGCTGTTGTGGGCGTAGGCAAATTAGGTGAAGCTTTAATTTCAGGCCTATTAAAAAACAGCTCACTGGCAGTTGAAGATATCACCGGTAGTGTTGGCAAAATGACCTCGGTAGAGAGAGTCGAGAAAAAACTCGGCATTAAAGTCTCGCAAAACAACATAGAAACAGTCGCGGGCAAAGACATTATTTTGCTAGCAGTAAAGCCACAAAATATGGACCGGGTGCTAAAAGAACTGAAAGAAACAATTACGCCAAACCAATTAGTAATTTCGGTGGCGGCTTCAGTCACTTCATCGTTTGTGCAAGAACGTCTCAACGAAGGGGTACCCGTAGTGCGGGCTATGCCCAATACACCTTCGGTGATTAATGCCGGTATGGCTGGCCTCTGCGCGGGCATACACGCCAACGCCGAACAGATTGCCGTAGCCGAAGCAATTTTCAAATGTGTGGGCGAGACAGTTTTTGTTGACGAATCATTAATGGATGCCGTAACTGCCCTTTCTGCCAGCGGCCCAGCTTACCTATATGTAGTAGTCGAATCACTGGCCGAAGCTGGCGTGAAGCTTGGCATTCCGCGCGAAACGGCGACTTTACTAGCGGCACAAACAATGTTTGGCGCCGCAAAAATGGTGCTCGATTCAAAAGCTCACCCAGCTATGCTCAAAGACACAGTCACCACTCCAGCTGGCTGCACCATAGATGGTCTCATGGAGCTCGAAGAAGGCAAGCTAAGAGTCACTCTAATTAAAGCTGTTGTAAAAGCAGCAGAACGAGCACGAGAGCTAGTCAACAGCCAGACTCAAACCTATAAATAAACAGCTAAATTGAACACATAACTAAACTACGAAACTATCAACTCACAGTTAGGCATATCTTTTTTCAAGGTCTCTAAGGCCAACTCGTTTAAATTGGTGCCGGTGATCGAGAGCTTCTTGAGCTTACTCAGTGAAATTAAGGCAGGTACACATTGCTCGTCAATAGAAGTGCGATCAAGCCAGAGTTTTTCTAACTTTGCCAACGATTTGAGATTGACGACACCAGTGCTACCAATAGTGGTGCCGGACAAATCTAACTCTCGGATAGAACCAAGCCCACCCAATTTGCTCAAATCATCGTCGCTAACCTTGGCGTCGCTGGCATCTACAGAGTAGATGGCATCAGAAGGAAATGCACTTAAAAACGAAAGGTCGACGCGAATGTCTTTAGCCAACTCTAGTTGCACCCTTTTACCCTTAGGTAATTCAATCGAGCCTTTAGCCTGACAATAGTCTTCCCAATATTCAGAATCGTCTTCAGATTCAACGAAGAGTTCACCCAAATAATAGTCGCGCGGTAAATCGACTTTAGTAGTCTTCACAGCTTTACTACCTGTGTCTATATTATTGGAAGCAGGAATAAATGATGGCGGATCAGGCCTGCCGCCAGCAGTGACAATCAAACCTGCGGTAACTGCAGCAGCCAAAAGTAATTCTATGCCGAGGCGAGAAAAATCAATGTCAAGACGAGTGGCGCCGGCGCTCAGAGCTGGCGGCTGATTGATCGGAGCAAAAACTGATGGCTTTTCAACTGCACCGAACTCTTTCCATGGTGGATAAATTCCTATCATCACCATGGCCATTACGCCAAGCCAGAGGTTTTTTCGTTGTTTATCGTTCATCGTATGTCGTTAATCTCTTGAGATCGCCTTTTACACGTTTACTTCTCAGCTACTTGTAAGTAAGTAACTAACTAAGTTTATCTTAGCGTGATTGATCTACACTATTGTCCAACGTCTAGCGAGGACAAAATGATGTGGGAACGTTACAACCTAATGGCTCAAAATGCCATGAATCAAGGCAAACCCCAAGAAGCTGAGGATTTGTTTCGCAGTGCTATCGCCGAAGCAGAGAAACTTGATGCTAAAGATCCCAAATTAGCTAACTCCCTGAATAATCTAGCCAATTGCCTTCGTAACCAAGGCAAATATCCTGAAGCAGAACAAAACTATAAACGAGCCCTAGAAGTTAGACAGAAAGTCCTAGGACCTCTTCACACCGACCTGATTGGCATTTACGAAAACTACGCAAAAATGCTAAGAGCAGCTGGCAGAGAGGCGGAAGCAACCAAAATGGATAGCCATGCTCGGGCTATCTTCATGAAAAAGTAAGTCAGTCAGTAAGGATCAACTCATGACGCTCCCAGAACGTTCGCCGGAATGCGACAACTACTTAGCTGGTTTCGGCAATCACTTTATATCTGAAGCCGAAAAAGGAGCCGTACCTCACGGCCAAAATTCGCCCCAAAAGGCTCCCCTCGGACTTTATGCCGAACAACTGAGCGGTAGCTCCTTTGTCATGGCCAGGCACGAGAATTTCAGAAGTTGGCTCTATCGCATTAGACCCTCAGTTATGCATTCTCCCTTTGTGCGCGTACCAAATCAATCAATTCGAAGCAGGCCTTTTAACGAAATCGAGGCCTCGCCCAATCAGTTGCGTTGGGATGCTTTTGCCCTGCCAGAAATGTATGAGAAGGTAGATTTTATCGATGGCATAAAAACCATTGCTGGCAACGGAGATTCAGCCAGCTTAAGGGGCTCGGCCATTCATGTATATTGCGCCAATAGCGATATGAATGATCGTTTTTTCTACAATAGCGACGGCGACTTTCTCATCGTACCAGAGAGAGGCAAACTAAAATTTGCCACCGAATTTGGTACCATCGATCTAGCTCCGGGCGAAATAGCGGTGGTTCCACGCGGCATCAAATTTCAAGTCTCCCTGCCT
>LNEX01000329.1 GCA_001464165.1 bacterium Ga0077546 | reverse complement strand
CCTTCTCCTTTGCTCGCCCCACGCACTAGTCCGGCAATATCGACAAACTCGAAAACTCCCGGCAGTACCTGTTGGGGTTTTACTAACTCTTTCAACTTATCGAGTCGCTCATCGGGCACCTTGACTATGCCAGTGTTTGGTTCGATTGTGCAGAATGGATAATTAGCACTCTCTGCTTGATATGAAGCAGTTAGTGCGTTGAAAAGAGTAGACTTGCCAACATTAGGCAAACCAACGATACCGGCCTTGAGCATTTCAGTCTCCAATAACAAGAAGGGCCGCCAGTTTCTGCTGCAGCCAAGCGGACATTATATTAGGACTGCCACTGGAATTTATGAGATGCTTGCAATTAGTGCTGAATATGCATATTGACAACTTTGCTTTCTATGCAAGCTGCCTGAAAGAATCGCCATTTATTGTAAAAATTAACGCGCTTTTCCCTCGGAAGGTGCAATAAAGTAGTTAGCAGAAGCGAAAGAACATTGAATACTTTCGATAACAATCTTGGCTCTGAACAACAAAATAACCGTCAACCAAATGCTCAAGTCAGCGATGACAAAGGCACTGAGAAGACTTTTGAGAAGAGTACGGAAAAGGTAGACCAAATGAGAATATTGCTTGCAGAAGATGACGATTTTCTGGCGGGAGGTATAGCTCTCGCGCTGCGCAATAATCGGTTTTCTGTCGATCATGTTCGCTCAGGAACAGACACAGACCACGCTCTAAAATACACAGACTATGACTTGGTAATCCTTGATTTAGGTCTGCCCAAGATGGATGGTATGGAAGTTTTAGGGAATTTGCGCAGCCGGGGCCAATCTTTGCCTGTCTTAGTGCTAACGGCCCGAGATCGCCTGGAAGACAGGGTTTCTGGGCTAGATTCCGGTGCCAATGACTATTTGACTAAACCATTCGAGTTGCCGGAGCTGATGGCTAGGGTAAGAGCTTTAATTCGCAATGACCGTTGGGGTAATACTACTGACTTCGTGTATGGCCCAATCAAGTTCAATACCTCATCGCGTCGGGTGCTCCTCAATGACAGCCCAATAGACCTTTCCGCTCGGGAGCTAGCTGTTTTGGAATTGCTCCTCCAGCGGGCTGGTCGGGTGGTCAACAAAAATCAGATTGCAGATCATTTGACCAGCTGGGATACTGACCTCACTCATAATGCCATCGAGATTATTGTGCATCGGTTGCGCAAGAAATTAGAGTGCGATGGCTTCAGTATCCGTACTATGCGGGGCCTAGGTTATCTGATTGAAAAGACCGGTTAATAATTCTATTCGTGGTCAGCTTCTAACCTGGCTACTTCTACCTCTAAGTGCACTATGGCTTGGCTCCACGGCGTTTGCTTACTACACGTCTGTGGCATTTGCTAACGACACCTACGACCGTGAGTTGTTGAACTCGGCCGACTCTGTTGCTATTCGCACGAGCCACAAGGGCGGACAATATTCAATTGACTTGCCCTCCTACGTGCGCGCGATTCTCCGGCACGACAATACCGATAGCTTCTATTATCAGATTCTTTCACCTGACCGTGAGCGTATTTCTGGTGACGAGAATATGCCGCCATTACCTAAGCAGCTAAAGCTTGCTCTGCCTGTCTTCAGTGACGGTGTCATTGATGGCACTGCCGTTAGAGTGGCTTCTATTCTTGTTCCCGTGCCAGAGGCCGAAAGCCCGGGTGAGACTTTTATTGTGCAAGTTGCTGAAACTTTGAAGGCACGTAAACGCTTTGCTCAAGAGTTACTTGTGAGTATGGTGGCACCAGAGATTTTCTTTATTCTGCTCGGCGCTATTGCAATTTGGTCTGGTATTGGCCGGGGTCTTGAGCCCTTGAAAGATGTGCAAGAAGCCCTATTGCGGCGGTCGCAACATGACCTACATCCGCTTTCGGCAGAGAGTGCACCACAAGAGGTGCGTCCACTGGTTCATTCGATCAATGAGCTACTGGGTCGTCTGCGCAGTGACATTGAGACCCAAAACCGATTTGTTGCCAACGCCGCTCATCAATTGCGCACGCCGCTAGCTGGGCTTAAGACATATATAGGGTTGCTACAGGGCTTTGCTAAGGCTCCTGAAGTGGAGCAGGCTGTCACTCAGCTTGATCATGGAGTCAACCGTATGACGCATCTTGTTAATCGCTTACTGGCCTTGGCCAAGGCTGAGCCTAATGCTGCTGCGATTTTGCCAAAACAGTCTTTCGACTTGAATCAGGTGGCGGCTGCCTCCGCCTCAGATTTAGTCAACGTAGCAATAGAAAAGGATATTGACCTAGCGTTTGAAGGGGCCGATGGCCCAGCCTTGATTGAAGGCGATCCAGCCTCAGTGAGCGAACTTGTGATGAACTTAGTTGACAATGCCCTGCGCTACACTGGTCACGGTGGTCATGTCACCGTGCGTGTGCTGGCGCATGAAGGGGTAGTGCTTTCGGTTGAAGATGATGGGCCTGGCATTCCAATAGATGAGCGAGAAAAGGTCTTTGAGCGTTTTTACCGCGTTCTTGGAACGGGGGAGCAGGGGAGTGGACTTGGATTGCCGATTGTACGTGAAATCGCGCGCTCCCATCGGGCCACTGTGGCTATTGAGACGCCGTCAAGCGGTGTTGGAACTATATTGAATGTGACCTTTAGTCGGTTAACTTGATTTTGCGCTGAAGCTCTAAGTTCGCGCCCAAGCTCTATCGTTGAAAGTAATTTGCACCGGTCTTGATGAAATCTTGACGTTAATAGGAGGCTTCTTGATGCCTTCTTGCCGCTGGCAGTTGTTTGATAATGATCACAATCTTGGCGGTGTCAGATGGCTGATTTATTTAGTTGCATGCTTTTTCTCATTCTTTGGCTTGCGGCCTTTGCCTTGGTCTGGGCTTGCTCAAAACTGATGGTACTTAAACAATGACCTGGATTTACATACTGTCTGCTGCAATCTCGGCACTGTTGATGATTTATTTGCTAATTGCCCTCGTACTACCTGAGCGTTTTTCATGATTTCATCTGGTGTCCTACAAATAATTTTATTCATGTTGGTCCTGTTCGTTTTGGCCGTGCCCTTAGGTAACTACATGGCGTTGATCTATGGACGACCGCTAAAGCTCTCACTGCAGCTTCCACGTTCATCTTTACTTGAGCCTTCGCATACTTCGCAAAAGCCAAATGTGTTGCTCAAAGCTTTTTTAGCTAGCGAAAATTTGATTTACAGAATGGCGGGTATTAAGTCAGATCGCGAAATGGGTTGGCGCGAGTACGCTATGGCCATGCTGGTTTTTAACCTGATAGGAATGACATTTACCTACCTAGTGCAGCGCTTGCAATTCTTGCTGCCAGGCAAATGTGAGAACCTGGCAGGGGTCTCGGCTGACTGCGCCTTTAACGCGGCAGTGAGCTTTACCAGTAATACAAACTGGCAAAGTTATGGTGGTGAGACTACCATGAGTTATCTCACCCAGATGCTTGTATTGACTGTGCAGAATTTCCTTTCAGCAGCAACGGGCATGGCGATTCTCGGGGCTTTGATCCGAGCTTTCAGTCGCCAGCAAACAGATACCATTGGTAATTTCTTTGTTGATTTGACCCGTTCTGTCATTTACATTCTCTTGCCGTTGTCTTGCGTGCTTGCGATTTTGCTGGTGTCCCAGGGCGTTGTGCAAACTTTTGGCGGATACACTGAATATAAGCCATTGGAGCAGTTATCTGTTGCCGCGTCCAGTTCTCCGTCCAGTTCTCCGTCCAGTTCTCCGTCTAGTTCTCCGTCCATTTCTGCTCAGAGCGCAGACCCAGCTTCACCTGTAGTCTATAAAATTGCTCGTGGACCGGCCGCCTCTCAGATTGCTATCAAACAGCTGGGCACTAATGGTGGAGGCTTCTTCAATGTCAATTCAAGCCATCCTCTAGAGAATCCAACGCCACTTTCTAACTTCTTTGAGATGTTGGCTATTCTACTGATACCAGTAGCTCTCTGTCAGACCTTTGGCAGAATGGTCGGCAGTGGTAGAAATGGCATGGCTCTGCTTGCCGCTATGACAACTATATTTGTTGGCTGTTTGGCACTTTGTTACTTGCCTGAGCAGGCTGGAAATCCGGCCTTTGCCGCCATGGGAATCGACCAACAGGCTTCCTCTGAGAGTAGCGGTGGCAATTTGGAAGGCAAGGAGGTGCGCTTTGGTGTCGCTAATTCGGCACTATGGGCGGTTGCTACTACGGCTGCCTCAAATGGTTCTGTGAATAGTATGCATGACTCTTTTATTCCGCTGGCCGGGCTTGCTCCGATGCTGCTCATGCAGTTGGGCGAAGTGGTCTACGGTGGAGTCGGCTGTGGCTTATACGGCATGTTGATTTTTGCAATAATTACTGTCTTCATTGCCGGTTTGATGGTCGGTCGTACCCCTGAATATTTAGGCAAGAAGATTGAAGCTTTTGAGATGAAAATGTCATCTCTTGTGATTCTCTTCCCGCCTATGGCAGTGCTGCTGGGAACCGCCCTAGCTGTCTCTCTCAAAGATGGCTGTGCTGGTGTACTCAACGGTGGTGCTCATGGTTTCAGCGAAATTCTCTATGCTTTTTCTTCGGCAGGAAACAATAATGGCAGTGCTTTTGCTGGCCTTAGTGCTAATACCCCCTTCTATAACTACGCTCTCGCTGTTGCTATGTTCGTAGCTCGCTATGCCCTAGCGCTTCCAGTTCTGGCCTTGGCTGGTTCTCTGGTGGCGAAGAAGAAGGTGCCGACTAGCGTTGGAACAATGCAAACCGACAATTGGCTGTTTGTTGTGCTGCTTGTGGGAGTGGTCGTGATTTTTGGTGGATTGACCTTTGTTCCGGCTCTAGCACTAGGACCGATTGTAGAACAGCTACAGATGATATTTACAAAATAATGACTCCAATAAAAATTGACTCCAAATCTAATTCTATGTCTACATCTAAATCCCAGTCTAAATATCAGTCTAAGTCGATACCTAAATCTATTATTGATTCAGCAATTTTGACGAAAGCTGTAATCGATTCGTTCGTCAAATTAGATCCCCGAGTTCAGATTCGCAACCCAGTAATGTTTGTGGTGGAGTTGGGTAGCATCATTACTACGCTTCTATTCTTCGCTGCACTTTCTCACCAGGGTGAAGCCTCTCCCTGGTTTGTATTTTCAATTTCGATTTGGCTTTGGATCACTGTGCTTTGTGCTAATTTTGCCGAATCAATGGCAGAAGGTCGAGGAAAGGCACAAGCTGACTCTTTGCGTAAGTCGCGCAAAGACGTTATCGCTAAGAAGTTGGCGGAAGCATCATTGAAAGCTGTTGTTACTTCTATTTCTGCCAGTGAGCTGAGAAAAGGTGACATTGTTTTGGTGGAAGCGGCTGACGTAATTCCTTGTGATGGCGAAGTGATAGAAGGTGTGGCCTCGGTTGACGAGAGTGCCATCACTGGTGAAAGCGCCCCGGTCATTAGAGAAAGTGGAGGCGTGGCTAATAGTAAGAATTTCGGTAAATCCAGGCGAAACTTTTCTCGATCGTATGATTGCCATGGTAGAGGGAGCTAAACGGCAGAAGACTCCTAATGAAATTGCTCTGAATATTTTGTTGGCGGCATTGACCTTGGTGTTCTTGCTGGTCACTTTTACTCTCTATCCTTTTTCGAGCTACAGTGCCAGCGTCTCTCATGGTCAGCCTGTTACCCTCACTGTCTTGGTCGCTCTTCTTGTCTGTTTGATACCAACAACTATTGGTGGTTTGCTCTCAGCTATAGGAATTGCTGGCATGGACCGCTTGATCAAAGCCAATGTCATTGCCATGTCAGGTCGTGCCGTAGAGGCCGCCGGAGATGTTGACATGCTGCTTCTCGACAAGACCGGCACAATAACAATGGGCAACAGACAGGCCACTTTGTTTGTCCCCGCTAAAGGGGTTACAGAGTCAGAACTGGCTGATGCCGCTCAGATCTCTTCCCTTGCTGATGAGACACCTGAAGGCCGAAGTATCGTGGTCTTGGCCAAGGAAAAATTTTCAATCCGTGAGCGCAATATGCAAGAGCTTGGTGCTGAGTTTGTTCCATTTTCTGCCCAGACAAGAATGAGCGGTGTCAACTTTAGTGGACGGGAAATTCGTAAAGGCGCGGCCGATACCGTGGAAGCTTATGTGCTTGATCAAGGTGGTACATATCCGGAAGAAGTGCGCGAAGCTGTCGATAGTATCGCTCGGCAAGGTGGTACACCACTGGTAGTATCCGATCGTGGCCGCGTCTTGGGAGTCGTTCAGTTAAAAGATATTGTCAAGGGTGGTATCAAAGAACGCTTTGCTGAGCTGCGGGCGATGGGTATCAAGACAGTGATGATTACCGGTGACAATCCCCTGACTGCAGCTGCCATCGCCGCCGAGGCAGGTGTGGATGACTACTTGGCCCAGGCTACTCCCGAGGAGAAATTGCGTCTCATTCGCGAGGCTCAGGCTGGCGGTCGACTGGTAGCGATGACTGGGGATGGCACTAACGACGCGCCTGCTTTGGCCCAGGCAGACGTGGCGGTGGCGATGAACACTGGCACCCAAGCTGCGAAAGAGGCATGTAACATGGTCGACCTCGATTCGAGCCCAACTAAGTTAATTGAGATTGTGGAGATAGGCAAACAGCTCTTGATGACTCGTGGTGCACTGACAACATTTAGCATCGCCAACGATGTTGCCAAATATTTTGCCATTATTCCTGCTGCATTTGCTACTACTTATCCAGTGCTTAATAAGCTGAACGTTATGCAACTAGCGTCGTCGCAGAGTGCGGTGTTGTCGGCGGTTATATTCAATGCTTTGGTTATTCTATTGCTCTTGCCGCTGGCGCTTAAGGGAGTTCGTTATCGCGCTGTCGGTGCCTCGATTCTATTGCGCGACAATTTACTCATCTACGGACTTGGTGGCATTATTGCTCCGTTTATAGGTATCAAATTAATTGACATGCTTTTGAGTGGGTTGAAGTTGGTTTAGAAGCTGGTTTAGAAGCTGGTTTAGAAGCTGGTTTAGAAGTTGGTTTAGAAGTTGGTTTAGAAGTTGAAAGGATAGGAAGCAATTATGTCAGCCCAGGAACCAATGGCTAAGTCGTCAACTAGTGAACCTTCTGAGACATCGGCCAGGCCAGAATCAATTGGTCGGTCGGCGATTGCGCCTGCCTCGGAACCAATAGTCAAACCCGCCATCAGACTGTTTGCTATATTTACTGTGATGATAGGCCTAGCCTATCCAGCTTTGATTACTCTTGTTGCCCATGTGGTGTTTCCTCATCAAGCTGAAGGTAGCCTAATTCAATCACCACTGGCAAAACCCAATCAAGTTGTAGTACTTGGTTCCCACCTAGTCGGACAGTCCTTTACTACGCCAAAGTATTTTTGGCCGAGGCCCTCGGCGACGAGTCCAGCCTATAATGCCGCTGCATCTTCTGGCTCTAATCTTGGGCCGACCAATCCCGATTTCTTAGCTACTGTTGCGAAGCGTGCTGAAGCTTTGCGAGCATTGTCAAAAAACTCGTCATCGCCAGCTAGCGTTGGGTCAGAGAAAATCCCCGTTGATATGGTCACTGCTTCTGCCAGCGGTCTAGATCCTGATATTAGTCCGGCCGCTGCTCGCATACAAATAGACCGAGTCGCCAATGCTCGCTCCATTGGACGCGAACAAGTACTGAAGCTAGTCGCTGAGCATACAAAGGGTAGAGATTTCGGTTTGCTTGGCGACCCTCGCGTCAATGTTTTAGAGTTAAATTTAGCCCTCGATCAGTTGCCTGAAAAGATGTGAGCTATGAATGACTCCCGCCCCGATCCAAGCCTATTGTTGACTCGACTTCGAGAAGAGGAAGGTACGGGCCGCGGTCATTTGAAGATATTTTTTGGTGCTTCAGCTGGTGTGGGTAAAACCTACTCTATGCTTCAAGCTGCTGGCAAGCTGACAGAAGAGGGCGTCGATGTCGTTGTTGGTTGTGCTGAGACTCACGGTCGGGCGGAAACAGCTTTGCTTCTTGAGCGCTTAGAGATTCTGCCAAGGGTTTCAGTTGATTATCGTGGCACTACCTTAGCCGAATTTGATATAGACGCCGCCCTCGCGCGCAAGCCGCAGCTTATCCTTGTAGATGAATTGGCGCATAGCAATGCTCCGGGCTCTCGTCATGCCAAGCGTTGGCAGGATGTGCAAGAGCTTCTCGAGGCCGGTATAGATGTTTTTACAACCTTGAACGTGCAGCACATTGAAAGCTTGCATGACGTCGTCTCGCAAATAACCGGTGTGCTAGTTCAGGAGCGAATTCCCGATTCACTGCTAGAGAGCGCCGCTGAATTTGAACTGGTAGATTTACCTCCGGATGAGCTAATTCAGCGCCTTCGTGATGGCAAGATTTATGTCAGTGAAAGGGCAGAATCGGCGCTGAACAATTTCTTTCGCAAAGGAAATCTGATTGCTCTGCGCGAATTAGCACTGCGCTATACTGCAGAACACGTAGATGTCGAAATGCAGCGTTATCGGCATGTTCATCAGATCAGTGAGCCCTGGCCGACCACCGAACGTATGCTTGTCTGTGTCAGCAATAGTCCGCTGTCAGTTAGACTTGTGCGTGCCACAAAGCGTATGGCCGTAGCTCTGAAGGCTAAGTGGTACGTTGCCTTTGTCGAGACACCTGCATACTTGCGTCTCCCTGACAGTGAGAAGGCTCGAGTTGTTCAGACGCTTCGTTTAGCTGAACAACTCGGTGCTGAAACCCTAGAACTAAGTGGCGAGAGTGTCAGCGAAGAGTTGGTGCGTTGGGCTCGTACCAATAATGTTACTAAAATAGTCATTGGTAAGCCTGCTCAACCTCGTTGGTTGGAAGTGCTGCGCGGAACAATTGTTGATGAGATTGTACGCAAGAGCGGCATGATTGACGTGTATGTCATCACCGGTGATGCTGAGGGCGCTCCTATTCCGTGGGTGAAAAGAGTGCGATCATCTCGCAAGCCTGCTTACTACGCTGGGTCAGCGGGGATTGTCGCCCTGTGTACTGTTGCTGCAGCTGTGATGACCGGTCACTTCGAACTCTCAAATGTGATCATGGTGTACATGCTCGGCATAGTAATTGTCGCTTCTCTGTACGGGCGTGGTCCGGCTGTTTTCGCGTCAGTTATTAGTGTAGCCAGTTTCGATTTCTTTTTTGTGCCGCCTTTTTACACATTCGCGGTTTCGGACACTCAGTATCTGGTTACCTTTGCTGTTATGCTGATAATTGCACTGGTTATTAGCACACTGACTGCTCGCATTCGTCTGCAGGCTCAATCTGCGCGTTTGCGAGAAAGACGCACTGCGGCTCTCTATTTGATGAGCCGTGAATTGTCATGTACGTTAAATCTAGACGATTTAATCAGCATTGGCTTGCGCCACATAGCTGAAACTTTTGAAAGTAAGGTGGCTGTCTATTTGCCCAATTTTGAGGGCGTTTTGCAGGTTCTTGTGCCCCTTGACGGTCTTGATGCTGGTGTGGCCGTCTGGTCTTTTAAGAACAAACAACCTGCTGGTCTTGGCACCAATGCCCTTCCGGCGGCAAACGCGCTGTATGTGCCGCTATTCGGAGCAAAAGCTGTAATTG
>LNEX01000328.1 GCA_001464165.1 bacterium Ga0077546 | reverse complement strand
CCTGAGGGTAGCTGTAGCCATCTTCAGTTACCCTCCAGATTCCGATTAAACAACCTGTGCGGTCTGAGCCGTGGGCGCAGTGTAGAAATCACCTTGGGGGTGTCGCCAAATAACTCAGACAATTTGACTTGATACCATAGTGCTTGCCAATTTGAATGGTCGAGAAAAAGAGCCTTCTCAACATAGCGCTGCATCTCAGGAAAACGCCTAGCCCTGAACAAATGGACGGCATAGTCGATATTAACATTGGCATCTTGGGGAGTCAGCTGCAAGGCTCTATCAATTGTCTGCTTTGCTGACACAGCTTGATTGCCGTCTAAATAAAGCAAGCTCCAATCGGCCAATATGCGCCCTTCAATTTCGGTAGAGCCAACTTTTTTAGCAAGATCTTGAGCGCGAACAAAATAGTCGTAGCTTGCCTTTGAATGCTCAGGGCGACCCAAATCTTTTGCCATCATACGACGCAGATTGCCAAAGCGCCCCAGCAATCTTGCCTCATTTTTCTTGTCACCACTTGCGGTGGCCGAAAGCAACGCCTTGTTATAGTTCAGCTCAGCCAGTCTAAAATCACGTTTTTGCACAAGCTGATCGTCGCCAGCCGCTATTGCCTGGTCAATAATTGAGCGTGTCTTAACTACAGCAGAAGGCCGAATCAACATGCGCTGGAACTTATAGTCAAAGTAAACGAAGAAATTTTCTAAAAACGGATTGCCTAATATTCCAAGGTTAGAAGTCTGGAAGAAGCCAGAGTCACTCTTGGGTTCATTCTTTGCGGATGCGGGGTTAGAGGGCAGTGACAGAGTATAGGTAAAATCGACACGTTTAACGGTTTTACCAGCCAGTACGACATTATCGACAATGACACGACCGAGTTTTACGGGCCTACCATCCAGGCCGGTGCCTTCAGTCACGTGCTTGTTTTCGCCAGTGCTATACCGAGCGGCGACTGCCGGCGGCAGATTGTTGAAAGCAGCACCAGTATCGACCAGCATCATCACATCTTCACGACCATTTAGCTTCACTTTCACGACTGGTGCGCTACGTCGTGAGAATGTCACAGCAGCACAATCAGTCGGTAGCACAAAACTATCAGCATCATAAAAAGACAGAGTAGTCTTGCCATAGTCGACACCAACAACAAACTTAGAAATGACATTAGTGCCAATAATGCCGCCGAGCCTGCGGCCCAAGTGCCTTGACTGCGAAGAGAGATCAAGAATGCGGGCATCAATATCGTTGACGATAAGATTGCCTAGCTCTAAGCGTCCGATGGTACTGGTATTGGTCATAACCGAACCAGACAAGGCCTGCATTCCAGCTAGGCCTTCTTTGAGCAAATAATTCTCAGCAGCTACGCGGCGGTCAATAATAGTATCGCTGGCACCAGTATCAAATAAAAAATCTAACTCTTCGCCATTATTAAGCCGACCCTTAACCAAAATTTCGCGCTGACCATAATCGAAAGGTACTGTTATTGTGCGACTCAAGTGGAAGGTACCACCTGGTCTATCAAACTCGCTATCTTTGATCTTACTGTTCGCACTCAAGTCAGAAGTGATGCGCACCAACTCTACTTTATCGTCGACCCTACGAACGAACCTATGCGGGTACAAGCTACCAGCAGAAGGCTGATACTGACTATATTCTAGTGACACTCTCTTCTTACTACCTTCACCAAGGTCAAAGCTAACAGCCACTACCATGTAGTTATTCTGCTCTATGGACATAGTGAAGCTGTCTGTGCCAGTAGGGCTATTAAATTGCACATTCCAAACCGGGGTGCCCCGCAAATTTGTTTGGCCTTTATAAGCAATTTGATCAACGGCATTAGTCTGTGCCAGGCGCAGGCCTTCCATAACAAAAGTGGCTGGCAAGGTAGTCTCCAAATTGAGCAGCTTAGCCGACTCAACTTGTAGATCTTCCGCTTTGCTCGAACTTCTAGCCCCAGCGTGCACCCATGGCACCTCGCCGTTGAAGCCTTCGGTCAAAGTGACAGCAGCACCATTGTTGAGAGCATTGCCGCGCTCATGATCAAGGCGCCAACGCACTCCTTTACGTATCAGACGAAAAGAAGCGTCGCTGGGCCGGCTCTCAATTTGGCTAAGATCAAGGCCAGCCCCGGAGTCTTGCGAAACATTGTCGTACTCCTTTCCGAAAATACTGAAGCCCGAAGCGAGCTGAGCGACATTCTCTTCGCCACCATATGCGGTGAGACTCTTCGCCAGCAAATCATTTAAGTCAACAGCAGCGGCGTCTGCCGCCTGAGCAGCGGCTGGGTGCATGAAAACTAGCTGCGAAAAGGCAGCAAGCGGCACCCCCGTGCCCAATGAATAATTGAGTACAGCAAGAGAAACTATTACTCGAGTCAATTTCAATTTAGCTTTCAATTGCGAATTTCTAGCTTGATGTTTTTTCACAAACTTAGCAGCTAAACAGTAACAAACTGTTTGCACTGACCAGGGGCTGGCAGGCTGATTTCAGGCATCTCTCTAACAGTGTTATAGAGCTTCATTACTTGCATAATCAACTCTTCCACCTGCCCCAATGGCACTTGATTGGCAGCATCGCTCTTAGCCTCATCAGGGTTGGGGTGCACTTCCATAAACATACCGTCTACGCCAGCGACAACTGCAGCTCGAGCTAGAGTAGGAATATATTGGCGCTGCCCACTAGAGGCGTCACCAGCACCACCGGGGAGCTGAACTGAATGGGTAGCATCAAAGATTACCGGATATCCGGTTTCTTTCATTATTGGAATGCCGCGAAAATCTACCACCAAGTTATTGTAACCAAATGTAGTGCCGCGCTCAGTAAGCATGACATTCTCATTGCCTGAATCGACAACTTTTTTGACAGCGTTTTTCATTTCTCCAGGAGAGAGAAACTGACCTTTCTTGATATTGACGCACTTACCTGTTTGCGCCGCAGCCACTAACAAATCGGTTTGCCGACAGAGAAAAGCAGGTATTTGCAAAACATCTAAAACTTCACCAGCAGCCTGACACTGCTCGACATCATGAATATCTGAAAGCACTGGCAGATCTAGCTTACGTTTGATATCACCTAACATCGCCAAGCCCTTTTCTAAACCAGGGCCGCGAAACCCATGCACAGCAGTGCGATTTGCTTTATCAAAAGAAGCCTTAAAAACTAAATTGAAGTCATGCTTAGCTGAAAGCGCCTTAAGGTGACTAGCGGTTGTAAAAATCGTCTCCCAAGACTCAATTACACATGGCCCGGCTATGATCAGAAACTTTCCACCGGCTGTAACCTGGTGAGTACCGACCTTAACAGTCTTAGCAGCCATACGCCCCCCTTGCGATCTAAATATGTGATTGGATATTGTAGCAGCATGGCTGATAGCAGTATGACCAATAGCGGATATGCACAGGTTGTTGAAGACGGCCTGGTGCTGCGGCTCTACGTGCAGCCCGGGGCAAAGGCGAACTCATTGGTCGGTATCAAAGAGACCGGGGAGGGCTTGCGGCTCAAAATCAAGCTCAAGGCAAGAGCAATAGAAGGGCAAGCTAACGCGGCACTGGTCGAGCTACTAGCAGATTTGCTGCGCCTCCCGAAGGCATCGGTGAATCTACACTCAGGCTCTACAGCTAGATTGAAAACCATTCATTTGCAAGGCCAAGGGCCTGAACTCTTAAGCAAGATCAGGCAATTAGTGACTAGCGATTAGCAATGTGCCGTACTAACCGATAGACCGTGTGCCCTGCTCTTTGTGAAACAGGCATAATCAAACCTGCTCGAATTGCTTCAGCCAGCTGCGGCCGCAAGGTACGAATACGTTTCAACTGTCTGGGACCACCAGCCATTTCGGGTAGAGTCATGCCCACGGGGTTCTTATCAGTCGCTTGACTTGCTGCCGAGCCAACCGGTCGAGCGACAGGAGGTCGACCACGCTTTGGTTTAGAATCGCCCACAGCCCCTTCCGTAGGCTGCGAGAAGTTGATGTTTTCTGGTTCTTCTGACATCTTCTCGTAATTATCCGCAACAATTATTCTCTCAGCATAACTCAAACCGCTACTAAAGAATAGTTACGGTTTGGGCTTGAGCAGCTGACCGGCGAGCCTTCTTCTTGTTATATTCCTGACTGTTCTTTGCAAGTTCGCAGGCAAGTTCATAAAGAACTGACGCTCTCGGGTATCACAAAATTCATCCTCACGATGGGTTTCAAGACCGACTATGGAGCGACGTATTTTTGTACGCAGATTTTAGAACACAGCAATAAGTTAAGAGGTCAGGACGTTGAGCATCGGCTCCTTTGTATTCATGTTGCACAGTCACCTTCCCTTCTATCGCAAGGCCGGAATGTGGCCATTCGGCGAAGAAAGCGTTTATGAATGTATGGCTGAAACCTACATTCCCCTGCTTAATGCTGTCGACGACCTATTACAAGAAGGTATCAAAGCCAAGCTGACCATCGGTCTCACCCCAGTGCTCTGCGAGCAACTGGCTGACGAGCACCTCAAGCAAGGTTTCGAAAAGTTTCTTAGCTTACGTATCAAAGCGGCCAAAGCCGACGAAGCCAAATATGCCAGCTTTGGCGCCAGTCCTAATCCTGAAAACCATCATCTAGCAAAGTTTTACTTAGATTGGTTCACCGCCATTCAACGCGACTTCGCCGATCGCTGGAAGCGCGACTTAATCGGTGGTTTCAAACGACTACAAGACGCTGGTGCCATAGAAATTACAACCTCAGCTGCCACCCACTGCTTCTCGCCTCTTCTCAGCGAAGACGTATCTATTTTGGCCCAGTACAAGACCGGTGTAGCTAACTACAAAAAACACTTTGGCAAAGATCCCAACGGATTCTGGCTGCCAGAATGCGCATACAGACCGGCTCAAGGTGAACGTGCTGGAATTGAAAAATGGTTGTTCGAAGCTGGCTTGAAATATTTCTTCACTGAATCGTTTGTCATCAAAGGTGGTCAAACAGCTGAAGTACGGCGAGTAGTCGGACCTTATGGCTCGGTTGAATATGTTCCTTCTAAACAAAATGGCAATACCGGCCTCGATACATTTGAAGCGTTCTGGCTGAAAGAGTATCCAATTGCCGTGATGGGTCGTCATGAGCAAGCTGGCTATCAGGTTTGGTCCGCCGACCAAGGCTATCCAGGAGATGGCAACTATCGCGAATTCCACAAAAAAGATGACACATCTGGTTTGCACTTCTGGAAACTGACCTCCAAAAGTACCGACCTCGGCGACAAAGAGCTTTACAACCCTGAAGCTGCCGCTAACCGCATTAAAGAAAACGCCGATCACTATGTTGGCTTCTTGCCAGGTTGCTTGACCGAGCATTTAAAGACCACAGGACGCCCTGGTTTGGTTATGGTCTCATTCGACACCGAGCTCTTTGGTCACTGGTGGTTTGAAGGCGTAACTTGGTTGAAAGAAGTTATTCGCCGTTTAAAAAACTACACTGCTATAGAAATGCAGACAGCTACTGAATACTTAACAGCCACTCCACCAGAAAAAACCATTAACCTTCCGGAATCGTCCTGGGGCTCTGGTGGGCACTATCAAGTTTGGCTGAACAACGATACTGAGTTCATGTGGCCGCAAATTCATAAAGCGGAAAAACAGATGAAAGAAGTTATGGAGCTAGTAAAGGCTTCGCCAAACGACGCTGCCTTAAACAAAGCGGCGGAGCAACTGGCACGCGAACTACTGCTGCTCTCGTCAAGCGATTGGCCGTTCTTGGTCACCACTGGGCAAGCCAAAGATTACGCTATCGAGCGTTTTGATGGACACATCGAACGCTTCAACCGGCTCTATAACATGATCAAAAGTGGCCATATTCAGTTCAATGAAATTGCTGCTATCGCCGACATCGATAATTGCTTCGCCGAACTCAGTCTCGCCAACTTTCGCCTAGAAGAAAGTGAACTTGCCTCAGGCAGCAAAACCAAATAAACCTCTCAATTTAGAAGAAACCACATGAATAATCTTCAAGACTCGCCAGCGCGAGCCAGTGATAGTACAAGGAAACCGACTTCGATGAAGCACACGCGTACCAAGATCATTGCCACTATTGGCCCAGCCTGCAGGCAGCCTGAAGTCCTAGCTGAAATGATCAAAGCTGGTATGGATGTGGCAAGAATCAACTGCTCGCACTCAACTCCTGAATTCATTGAATCAGTTGTTGCCGATGTGCGCGAAATCAGCACTCGTCTAGATATGCCAGTCGGAATTCTACTCGAACTCTCTGGCCCCAAGATTCGCACCCGCAAGTTAACTGGTGATTTACCAGTAAAACTGGAGAAGGGTAAACAGTTCACTTTAACTAGTCGCAAACTCGAAGGCACTGTTGAAATTGTCAGCACGAATTATGAGCCTCTAGCCCGCGAAGTAAAACCACAAGACACAATTTTGCTTGATGATGGCTTAATTGAATTGCGCGTCCTTGAAACCAACGAAACAGATGCTATCTGCGAAATTATCATGGGTGGTGTTCTGAAAAATCACCAGGGTATTAACATTCCTGGCGTCAGACTTTCGATTCCAGCCTTAACCGAAAAAGACAAAGAAGACCTAAAAGTTGGCCTCAAATGTGAAGTCGATTTTGTGGCACTATCCTTTGTGCGCGACGCTCAAGACATTGTTGACTTGAGAGAGCAAATTGGCGACCACTGGCCGCCTGTAATGATTATCGCCAAGTTAGAAAAACCAGAAGCAGTAGATCACCTAGAAGAAATTTTAGCCGTCACCGACGGTGTCATGGTGGCAAGGGGAGATCTCGGTGTAGAACTGCCACCAGAAATGGTTCCACCAGCGCAAAAACTAATAATTAGACGGGCCAATGCTCACGGCAAACCTTGCATCACAGCAACTCAAATGCTTGATTCTATGGCGAACAACCCAAGACCAACGAGAGCAGAGGCTTCTGACGTCGCCAATGCAATTTTTGATGGCACCGATGCCGTCATGCTGTCAGAAGAGAGCGCCATGGGTGACTATCCAGTTGAAACAGTGACGATGATGGATCGCATTGCTTCTGCTGCCGAAGCCAGCCAAGACCGCTCTATACTTCACGAACATGAACTTGCCATGGCCGTAGATATGAAAGCTCGAGTGATCGCAACATTTACCAAGTCTGGCTCAACCGCTAGATTGATCTCACAGTTCAAACCACCGTGTCCAATCATTGCTTTGACACAACAAACACATGTTTATCGCCAGCTAACTCTCACATGGGGCACCACCCCGGTGATGCTAACCGAAGTATCTGACTCAGAATCAACCATGGCCCTAGTGGAAGAAACGCTACTGAAGCGCAGTTACGTAGCGGCCGGTGACACCATCGTCATCACCGGCGGTTTACCTATTGCCGCCCGCGGCCCTGCCAACTTCGTCAAACTATCTACAGTTTCACCACGAACTCAAGCAAGTTTCTGGCAGCTCAAAGGCATCTAAAATTTTAGAAATCGAGAATTTGAGAACATAGAAAATCTTAGAAGCCTTTCTATGTTCCTAATTTCAAATTTGTTTTTTGAGCTAATTACAAGACTAGTTAGTTCCCAATCCCACACAAGCCATTCCCGCTGAAAACGGCTTGACTTCAGTGAACTGCGCTTTAATTATTTAGTTAGATGTCTAAAGGGCCATCAAAAGTAGAATCAGCCGCCGCTTCTCCAGCTAAATCTAGAGGCTGGTCACAAGCGTGCACCAAGTAGGCACAGAGCAAAGCCTGCATCATTTGCGGCTCCATCAAACACAACTGGCGAAACTGATTGGCCAGATCGTGCACAGCACAGTGACGCTGGTAAATAATGAAGTTCCCATCAGGCAGTCCTTCCCATTCAGTCATATAGCCATCTTCAGAGAAAATCTTGGCCACTTCTTCGACTCTTTCGGCCAATGATTTATCGCTAACTCGCGACCTCAAGCGCTCAATGCGCTTCTTATTGCGAAGTGAGAGCAGCTCCATTACCCCTTTGTGACCGGCTTGCTCGTAAACAGCATCAAGCAAATCCACTGCCAGAGTAGAACCACCTGACGGAAACAACGACTCGGCCTTATCGGTCAATTTGTATTTATAGGTAGGGCGACCGCGAGTTTGCCTTTCTATGCGTGATTCAATCAGGCCTTCTTTTTGCAAACCAGTAAGGTGACGCCTCACTGCCATCGAAGTAATACCTAACATGCTGCAAAGATCGCCTACCGTCAATTCGCCTTGGCGCTTAAGGTGAAGCACGATTGCTTCTTGTGTCTTTTCAGGTATCTCGCCTAGCGGCTGTGTGATCATTTATTGCTTTCTCAAATTTTGTTAGGCAAGTTTTATCAGGTCGAAATGGTTAACGCAGTCGATTTTGCCAATCTGGCGAAAGTGGCCGCAGTTTTGCCTTAAGGAGGCAAGCGTTTTTTTCAAGGAATCTTACCTGTGTTTCCATTGTCACCCAAATTGTCCAAATCTACTACCGTAAATGTCCTGAAAAATTAAGAGCTGAAGGCGCAAAACCCTATATCTGTCGATATCCAGAAAAGGATTATAAATAAACCGGGCCGAGTTAGTCGATTTTTGATACTATATTGTCTATAAAGTGCTGCGTTGCGAACGTTGCAAACTTTTAAGGGAAGTTCCCAAGGGAACCAATCTATAAAAGGGATATGATTCACAAGCCAGCAGAATTGGGTCAAAGCAATTGGCTGGAGCAGCAAAAGGGGTTTTTCCCCGCACGAAAGCACAAAAAGACCGCAATCTAGAAATCTTGACCAGTAGCAAAAAGAGGCAAACCGGAAGATGACTTCCCCAAACACCAACAACAGTTCAGGCTCAAACTCTGATTTGAGCGCAATTCCTTTGCTCGAAATTGTTGACTTACATGTCAACGTCGAAGACAAAGAAATTCTCAAAGGTGTGAATCTGACTATCCGTGCAGGCGAAATTCACGCCATCATGGGCCGCAACGGTTCAGGCAAGTCGACTTTGTCTTATGCACTGATGGGTCATCCGCGCTACAAAGTGACCTCTGGGAAAATGCTCTATAAAGGTCAAGAAATCTCAGAAATGAGCCCAGACCAACGAGCAAAGCTTGGTCTGGCGCTGGCCTTCCAATATCCAGTATCAATTCCTGGGGTATCAGTTTCGAATTTCTTGAGAAAAACAGTGAACGCCGTTCGCGGTCGAGACATTCCAGTAAAAGAGTTTCGCCTTGAACTCAAAGCCTTAATGGCCAAACTAGGCGTCAAAGACGAATTTCTCTCAAGATATGTCAACGACGGATTCTCTGGTGGTGAGAAAAAGCGTCTTGAGATTCTTCAACTCTCAATGCTCAACCCATCTCTGGCTATTCTTGATGAAACCGATTCAGGTCTAGATATCGACGCTCTCAAAACAGTTTCAGAGGGTGTAAATGCACTCAGTAAGGCAGACACAGCAATCTTGCTTATCACCCACTATCAGCGCATGCTCAATTATGTTCAGCCTCAATTCGTGCACGTCTTCCAAGACGGCAAAATTGTTGCTTCCGGCGGCAGTGAACTAGCTCTAGAGCTAGAAGACCGTGGTTATGAATGGGTTACCTCGGAGATGCAAGAAACTCCAGGAACTGGTCCCAACGCCAAGACTTCTAGTTCAAATGCAAGCCCAAGCCCTGCAGTCGTAGGCGCTAAGTAATTAAGATGGTTAAGGAGGCAATTATGTCGGCAGATCTAGCCCCAGCACTAAACAACAAAGGGTTGCCAGAAAGCATTAAGTCTGAAAGTAATAAAAGTGCAGGTCTGGAAGGGATCGGCAACGATTACAAATATGGTTTCTCCGATAAAGAAGACTATATTTTCAAATCAGGCCGTGGTCTAACCCGCGAAATTGTCGAAAAAATTTCAGCAATGAAAAACGAGCCCGAGTGGATGCTCAAATTCCGCTTGCGTGCCCTCGATATCTTCGACAAAAAGCCAATGCCCACCTGGGGAAATTGCGGACTGCTTAACGATATCGACTTCGAAAACATCTTCTATTACATTAAGCCATCACAAAAGCAAGAAACTGACTGGGATGAAGTGCCAGAAGGTATCAAGAATACTTTCGATCGTTTAGGCATCCCTGAAGCCGAACGCAAATTCTTAGCCATTCGCGAAGACCTTGAAAAACAAGGGGTACTCTTCCTCGACATGGACTCAGGCCTGAGACTTCACGAAGACATTGTGCGCGAACACTTCGCTACAGTAATTCCTGCTGCCGACAACAAGTTCTCTGCTCTCAACTCTGCAGTATGGTCAGGTGGAAGTTTCATCTGGGTGCCACCAGGCGTCAAGATAGAAATTCCATTGCAAGCCTATTTCAGAATTAATGCTGAAAATATGGGGCAGTTCGAACGCACACTAATCATTGCTGAGCCTGGCTCTTTCGTGCACTACATCGAAGGATGTACCGCGCCAACTTATTCAACCGATTCACTGCACTCAGCTGTAGTTGAGCTAATTGCTAAGCCTGGCGCTCACATTCGCTACACCACCATTCAAAACTGGTCTAAAAACGTATACAACCTGGTCACCAAAAGAGCAGTTGCCCACGAAGATGCCAAAGTTGAATGGGTAGACGGAAACCTCGGATCTAAGCTGACCATGAAATATCCAGCCATTTACTTGCTGGGTGAGCGGGCTCATGGCGAAGTGCTTTCAATTGCCTTTGCGGGCGAAGATCAACACCAAGATGCTGGTGCAAAAATCATCCACGCTGCCAAAAACACAACGTCGATGATTATCTCCAAATCTATTTGCAAAAATGGCGGACGTACTTCATATCGCGGCTTGATCAAGGTTTATCCGAAGGCCACCGGTGTTAAATCATCGGTCAAGTGCGACGCTCTATTGCTCGATGACAAATCAAGATCAGATACATACCCAACCATGGAAATTGACGAAAAAGACGTCAACATTGAGCACGAAGCTACAGTATCAAAAGTTGGTGAAGAGCAACTCTTCTATCTGATGAGCCGTGGCCTCAACCAAGATGAAGCAACTGCGATGATTGTAAATGGCTTCTTTGAGCCATTCACAAAAGAGTTGCCCCTTGAGTATGCAGTAGAGTTGAATCGTTTGATTCAGCTCGAAATGGAAGGTTCTGTCGGCTAAGCAGTTTAAAGATAAGACCCAACAGTAAGCGCAAGTGAACAAAATAAAGATGGAGATGGAAACAGTCATGGCGGAGTTGAAGTTAGCCAACACCATAGCAAAAGAACGGGTAGCCGATCTTGCTCAGAGAAATGGCGAACCAAGCTGGTTGCAAGACTCAAGAAATGCAGCCTGGGAAATTTATTTCCAGAGCCCCATGCCTACCACTCGTGATGATGATTGGCGCAAAACTGAAATCGACAATCTGGATCTCTCCACATTCATTACTATTGATCCACTGAGAAACAAAGCCACTAAAGCTCCAGCAATGGAAATCTTGCAGTCGGCTTTGGCCAAACTAGGCGAACCAGCTGGCCTGTTCGTAGACGACTACGAAAGCCAAACTCAATACGCCACGATCAAATAGAAAAGCATCCAGACCTAGTCAAGAAAATATTTGAAAACGGTAAGCCCCTAGCTTCTGATGACAAATTCACCTTGATGAACAAGGCCCTCTTCAACAGCGGTCTGCTCCTCTACGTTCCTAAAGGCGTAGTAGTTGACGGGCCCTTTGTTAGCGCCGTTAATCTGCCAGTGGGCCCAGGCGGTCAAGCAGTATTCCCCCGTGTCGTTGTCGTAGCCGAAGCCAACAGTCATGTAACACTTGTGAGCGCCTTCGCCAATGCCGAATCACAAGAATTAACTGGCACAACATTGTCTAACTCATTCATTGAAGTAAACGTCGGCCAAGGCGCCAAAGTTACAGTCATGGCTGTAGATAAGCTTTCAAATGCAGTATTTGCAGTCAGCCGTGTCCGTACCCACATTCACAAAGATGGTGTTTTAAGCAAATCAAATCAGACATCGAAACAATCATGGTCGAACCTGGCTCACACAGTGATATTCGCGGTGTTGTTCTCGGTGATGGTTCAGAGCACTTCTCTTACAACACCATCCAAGAGCATACCTGTCCTGATACCACATCTAATATCAACTTCCGGGTGGCCTTAAAAGACACTTCTTCATCGGTCTACCAAGGCATAGTCAAAGTAGACAAGATTGCCCAGCGTACAAACGCTTTTCAATCGAACAAGAACCTCTTGCTCGGTACCGAAGCAAGAGCTGATTCTATTCCACGTTTAGAGATTCTCGCAGACGACGTCAAATGTTCTCACGGCGCTACCGTTGGCCCCGTGGACAAAGAGCAACTATTCTATTTGAATTGTCGCGGCCTCAATTTGAAAGAAGCAGAAGAGCTAATTGTCCGAGGGTTCTTTGTACAGATTCTCGATGACATCGAAATAAAGGGAGCCGCAGACTGGGTCGGTGATCTGGTAGCGGATAAAATCTACAAATGAGTAGTTCCGGCTTTATTAAGGTCGCTCAAATAAGCGACGTCAAAGAAGGCACAGCAAAAGTATTTACTGTTGGAGAAGTGCGCATAGCCCTCTGCAACGTTGAAGAAAAGTTCTACGCCATTGCCGATATCTGCACCCATGACGGTGGACCATTGGGTGAAGGCGAACTGGTCGACTGCCAAATAGAATGCCCACGCCACGGAGCGAGGTTTGACGTACGTACTGGCAAAGCACTCTGCTTACCAGCGGTAATTGCCGTTCCCACCTATCCGGTAGAAGTAAGAGAAAACGAGGTATTCGTTGATTGTCAGACTTCTGCTGTAAGTTCGTAGTTCAGTTTAGAGAAGCAAGAGAGCAATGAGTAACTTAGATGTAGAGAAAATACGCCAAGACTTTCCTATTCTTGATCGCGTAATTGACGGCAAGCGTTTGGTTTATCTAGATAACGCGGCTACTTCTCACAAGCCTGTGCCAGTAATCAGAAGCATCTCCAATTACTACGAACAATACAATTCGAACGTTCACCGCGGCATTCATACGATGTCCGAAGAAGCGACCACTGCCTATGAAGGGGTGCGAGAAACAGTTGCTAATTTCATCGGCGCTAAAGAAACTTGCGAAGTAATTTTCACGCGAAACACCACTGAAGCAATTAACCTTGTTGCCTATAGCTGGGGCAGGCAAAATGTCTTACCTGGTGATGAAATTGTTTTATCACCAATGGAGCACCACTCTAACCTAGTGCCGTGGCAGCAACTCGCCCAAGAGCGCGAAGCTAAGCTAGTCTTTTTAGAGCTGACAGAAGACGGCCAAATCAATATGGAATCGGCCAAGCAGTTGATTAGCAGCAAAACCAGACTGGTTGCCGTTACCCAAATGTCTAACGTGCTTGGCACGATTACACCAGTGAAAGAGCTGGCGAGACTAGCTCATCAACACAATGCCCTAATTCTCGTTGACGGCGCTCAAGGAGTGCCCCACCTCAAGACTTCTGTGGCTGAACTAGAATGTGATTTTTATGTTTTCTCACTGCATAAAATGCTGGGGCCAACCGGTGTTGGTATTCTCTGGGGGAAGAAAGAAATACTCAATGCCATGCCACCATTTATGTTTGGTGGCGACATGATTAGCTCGGTCAGCCGCGACAAAAGCCGCTGGAATGAGCTGCCTTGGAAGTTTGAAGCTGGCACACCAAACATCGCCGATGTCATAGCTAGCGGTGTCGCCATTGAGTATCTGCAAAATCTCGGCATGGATAATGTCAGAGCCCACGAACTAGAAATTACAGAATACGCCCTGAAGCGCCTTAGCGATGTCAAAGGCATCACAATTTATGGCCCCAAAGATGCCAATCTTCGCGGCGGCGTTATTGCCTTCAATGTTGAAGGCATTCACCCCCACGATCTTGGTCAAATTTTGAGCGATAGCGGTGTAGCAATTAGAGCTGGACATCATTGCTGCCAGCCCCTGATGAAAGATTTGAAAGTAATGGGCACAGCCCGCGCTAGTTTTTATATCTACAACACTCTTGAAGAAGTCGACCTCCTAATGGCCGCTCTAAAAGAAGCAGATAAGGTTATGGGACATGTCGCTTGCAGATGATCTATACCGGGAAACTATCCTGGATCACTATCACAACCCTCGTAACAACGGCAGTATAGACAACGCCAGTGCTACCGTAGAAGGTGTCAATCCACTGTGCGGCGACGAGCTAACTCTTTATTTAAAAGTCTCGCCAGCTGGTCTAATTGAAGACGTCAAATTAATGGCTCACGGCTGTTCTATCAACACAGCCTCTGGCTCAATGATGTCTGAGGCCATACTTGGTCAGACTGTCGAACGAGCTGAAGAGATTATCGAAAGCTTTAAAACCATGATGCTGACAAAAGGCGATGAAGTTGCCTTTGAAGATGAGCTTGAAGAATTAGAAGCTCTAAGAGGAGTAAAAAAATATCCTGTACGTATCAAGTGTGCACTGCTGCCATGGAACACACTGTTGGAAGGAATTCAGACAGCTAAAATTACCATAAAGGAATAAGCCTTCATGATGACATCGTTGCAAGAAGATCTTGTTTTAGAAAATCTCCGCCAAATCGTTGACCCTGAATTAGGTATCAACATCGTCGACCTTGGTCTAATCTACGAAGTCAAAGTAGCAGACAACAATGTCAACATAAAAATGACACTGACTAGTCCAGGCTGCCCAGTCGGTGCAGTGATTCAAGGACAATGTCATGCGGCTGCTAAAAAACTACCGTGGGCTGAAAATGTCGAAGTCAAATTAGTTTGGATTCCCCGATGGGATCCAAAGACCATGGCAAGCGAAGAAGCCAAGATGGACTTGGGAATTCTCTAATGAAACTGCCTTGTCAGGACAGTAAACTTTAGAGATGCCTACACCAATTATTCACGACCATGATGGACACGTAGACGATCTGCTCAGTTGCATTTTGCTCTGGCTCAGCCCAGAAATAGACTTGCAAGCCGTTGGTATCACCAATGGTGATTGCTATGCTGCGCAGATTTTTGAAGCAACTCAAAAAATCGCTACCTACCTCGATATCGATGGACCAGAGATTGCTCTAACTGAAGATGAAGTTCCGCACCCGTTTCCTGAAAACTGGCGTCGCGAAAGTTATATCATCAATGAATTGCCGCTTTTCCGTGACAACTATCTAAAGAAGCCTTACCAACACGGCCGCCCCCGCAACATTGAATCAGTATTTTTAGATTGTCTCTCCAATTCAAAAGTACCTTTCACGGTGGTTACAACTGGCCCACTGACTAACATTGCCAAACTTTTGACCACCCAACCAGAAGTCAAAGATAAAATTCAAGAATTCTTGATCATGGGTGGCGCTATCAACTGCAAAGGCAATGTTGAAGAAGAAGGCACCGACGGCACAGCCGAATGGAACGTTTACGCTGACCCTGTGGCCTTCAAGCAAGTGCTTGATAGCAAAATTCCAATCAAGCTAATCACCCTTGATCTCACCAACGACTTGCCTGTCACCAAAGACTTCTTAGCCAAGCTTGAAGGTCAATCAGAGAACTCACGAGCCTCTGCCCTCGCTTTCAAGCTGTGGAGCTTGGTCAAAGGTTTCGACTACTATTTCTGGGACACAATCACCGCAGCGGCAGCCATTGAACCAGGCTTATTTACGTATAAAGAAGTGAAAATTGATGTTTCCACCTCAGGCAAAAGTATCGGCCGCACGGGCCCATCTCTTTTTTCTGGGCGCAAGGTGCAAGTAGCAACCCAGATAAATAAACAAGCATTCGAAGATTTACTACTCACCATTCTGGCAATGCGCTAAAGACACTCAAATCGTTCAGGCTAAGGTTGAAAAGGTTATTTTGGAGACTTGAACACTATCCAAAACCCTTCTTGACTTCCCGTCGGACTGAGACGTAAGTTAGCCCTATGAGAAAACACACCCCATCTGAAACTCAAAATTTATCAGAGCAAGAAGCACACGATCAGGGGCAATCGCTGGCTAAGACTGCTTCTTCTTTGAGAAGCAAAATTAGTATATGGCAAAAGAACTTCAAAGAGAAAGTGCTCGACAACCCTAAAATGAAGTGGTATCGCCGCACGCTCTTCGCCTGCACACTAACCTGGGCAATACTTCTAGCCTTCCAAAGTATGCCTTACTACAACGCTATTGCAGCTGGCGAAGAAGCCTTCAAACTCGGTCGCTACGAAAAAGCACGAAAAGAGTTTGAGACTGCTTTGACCTTCTGCCGGTCGTTTGGCCCCGACTGGCAAATAGATAAACGCACAGCCCGAGCTATGAACAACTTGGCGGAACTTTATCGCATTCAAGGGCGCTACCAAGAAGCCCGGCCTTACTACAAGAAAGCAGCCGAAGCAGCCCGCCTAAGTTTTGCCGCTAGCCGCCCAGAACCGGCAGTAGCCCTCAATAATTTAGCCACACTAGAGCGCGAGCAAGGTCATTACCAAGAAGCAGAGAAGACTTATCTAAAAGCATTAGACCTCTGGGAAACACAAATCAAGCAGCCCGACTCACCACAATTGGCAAGTATCACCAACGGCTTAGCTAAATTGAGGCGCGATCAAGGTCGCTACAGCGAAGCCGAAGGCCTATATCTCAAGGCTTTGGCTATTAGCGAGAAAAAGCTCGGCCGCAGCGATGTCGGTAACGCCTATCTACTCGCTAATCTAGGTGGACTTTATCGCGATCTCGGCCAAGTAAAGAAAGCCGAGAAATACTACCAACGAGCGTTCTATCTGGATCTAAATGCTCTCGGCGATCAGCATCCAGACACAGCCATGGATCTCAATAACATAGCTGGCCTCTATCGCGAACAAAACAAACTAGGTGAGGCCCGCACTCTCTACGAACGAGCTCTCGATATTCGCTTAAAGGCTTTCGGGCCAGACCATCCGCTTACAGCCAAAACGCTAATGGGTATTGGTGACTTAGAGCGACGCTTGCAAAACTACGACAAAGCTCAAGTCTACATAGAGCGAGCCTTGGCCATTCAAAAACGTTCACTTCCGGCTACACATCCTGACCTTGCAATCACATTAGACAATCAAGGCGTCTGCTATTTACAAATGGGAGAGGCAGCTAAAGCCAAAGCCTGCTTCAGTGAAGCCCTTAAAATGAGACAAGCACTGCTGAACGCCGATCATCCAGATTGCTATGTCAGTGCCGTGAACATAGCGATAGCCAATACCGCCTTGGCCAATACCGCCATAGAGAAAGGCTCTCAAGAGACCGTGGAAGCAGCACTTGAAAAGCTCTCCGCGAGACTCGGCGCCGAGCACCCAATAACCAAAGCAGAGAGGGCTCTAGCAGCTGACCGTCGCTCTATCAGCCAAAGACTTAAGAGAAGTTAGTGCTAGCAAGCCTCAATAATTTATTAGTTTACGGCCGATCTTGAGCCAGAGCCGTTACTATGTGACTGGCAATCAAATTTGAATTCTTGAATTTTGATTTGCCCGTCACTAACTTAAACAGGTTACTCAATGATTGGCGCCAACGAAAATAAGCTCAACGAAGAGCAAATAAGAAAAGCCCTCAGTACGGTCATGGATCCTGACCTGAACATCGATGTAGTCACCCTCGGAATGATTTCCGATATCAAGATTACCGGTACCAAGGTGTTTTTCAAGCTGACACTGACAACACCGGCCTGCCCAGTCAAGGAGCGCCTCGAAGGCGAATGCCAAGACGCAGTCAAAGCCTTAGAAGGTGTTGAAGAAGTCGAAATGGAATCAGCAGCCCAAGTGGCTGGACAACGCCGCAATGGCAAAGAACCAGTGAACGGCATCAAGCAAATTATTGCCGTCACCTCAGGGAAAGGCGGCGTAGGTAAATCAACTGTATCTTGCAACCTGGCTGTGGCACTAGCTAAGCTCGGCGCCAAAGTAGGTTTACTCGACGCTGATATTACTGGTCCAAATATTCCTTTGATGATGGGAGTTGATGCCTATCAGCCCACCGCCAAAGACAACCGCATTGTGCCAGCCGAAAATCATGGCGTTAAATGCATTTCGATGGCTTTCTTTGTCTCCCAAGACACACCATTAATCTGGCGCGGACCAATGCTAGACAAAGCTATCAAACAATTTTTGCGCGACGTTGAATGGGGCGAACTCGATTATCTCATCGTTGATATGCCACCAGGCACCGGCGACGCCCAGCTCACCATGGTGCAAGCCACTCAGCTTTCCGGCGGCGTCATCGTCACCACCCCACAAGATGTTGCCTTGCTCGATGGCCGCAAAGGCCTGGCAATGTTTTCACAAATGGAAGTGCCAATTCTTGGCTTTGTTGAGAATATGAGCTACTTCCAGCCTAAAGGTTCAAGCGAACAGTATGAAATCTTTGGTCGTGGCGGCGGCAAGCGTCTAGCCGAAGAGCATAAAGTGCCTTTCTTAGGTGAGATACCTCTTGATCCAGAAGTGCGCATTGGCGGCGACCAAGGGGTGCCAATCGTAGCTGGCGACCCAGACTGCGCTGTATCAAAGGCCTTTATTGAAATTGCCAAACAGGTAGCAGCTCAAATCAGCATTCAATCGAGAGCTGAAGTTGCCACTGCCGCCGCAGTTTAGACTGGGTCTGCGGTTTAGATTGAGTCAGCAGTTTAGTTAGGGTCTGCAGTTTAACTAGAAGCTATATATAAATAGGTAATAGTAAAAACTAGCAGCTGACAAAGTAAGAAAATTAAAGCCCTCTCTTAGAAATCTAAGCGGGGGCTTTACTACATGGTGATTCGGGCTATTATGTTGGCATCAGCAGAGATTTTCATCCAAAATTTCACTGCTATGGCAGAACACTACAACGACTCCATATACGGTGCATGCTAAAAAGTATACAGATTAGAGATTTCGCCCTGATTGAAAAAACTCAGGTCGACTGGACAGCCGGATTAAATGTTCTAACCGGTGAGACAGGAGCAGGAAAATCCATTTTGATGGATGCTCTCAACGCTGTCTTAGGCGGCAAAGTACCATCCTCAATCATCCGTCCCGGTGCCGACAAAGCTAATCTCGAAGCAGTCTTTGTTCCCAGCTCTCAGGTGATTGCCTGGCTGAAAAAAGAAGAGTTAATTGACGAAGAAACAGCCGAGCAAGCAGAACTTACAGTCGCTCGAGAAATTGGCAAAAGCGGTTCTAAAATTCGCATCAACGGCACCCTGGTAAATCATAATTTGCTAGGCGAGTTGCGCACCATGCTCATTACAGTGCACGCCCAGCACGAAGCACGCACACTGATGTCTTCGCAGTCACAACTAGAACTTTTAGACGGCCTGGGCAGCGACAGTCACACTAAAATTTTAGAGAAAGTACGCACACTTTACGCTCGCAAAAAACAATTGCAAGACGAGCTAGATTCGCTCACCATGTCAGAAGATGAGCGCCTGCGCAAACTTGATTTTTCCAAATTTCAATTAAATGAACTAGAACAAGCAGAACTGAGCGATCCAGCCGAAGACGAAGAACTGGCTCGGCAGGTCAGCGTTTTGAGCAATGCTATTGAACTAAAACAACAAGCTGAAGCCGCTCAAGATGCGCTTACCGGCTCCGATTCAGATAGTTCGGTCTGTGCCGTCGACCTGATTCAAAAAGCCATGTCTGAAGTAGAAAAAGCCCTGCGCTTTGACTCTAGCCTTGACTCCATTCACGAAGCCCTGAGCGGCGGCCTGGCTAGCCTGGAAGAAGCCGCTACAGCGTTGCGTCGCTACGCCGACAAGCTCGATACCGATCCCGATACCCTAATCGATTTAGAAAACCGCCTTAATTTGATAGCCACTATCAAGCGCAAATACGGGCCGCATTTAAGCGACGCCATCGCCAAGCAAGAAGAGCTGAGCCATGAACTCGAAAAACTAGAAAACGGCTTGAAAGAAACAGAAGGCTTAGCCAAAGAAATAGCTGAAGTTGCCGGCGAGCTACAAAACAAAGCAGCCGATCTATCTAAAGGAAGGCTAAAGCTAGCCAAGACCTTGTCAGCTGCCGTAGAAAAAGAATTAGTAGATTTGGGCATGGAAAAATGCCGCTTTGAAATTGCCTTTAGCCAACTGGCCGAAGCTGGCCCCAACGGCATCGACAAAATTGACTTCTTAATTGCCCCAAACCCTGGCCAACCAGCCATGCCCCTGGGCAAAATTGCCTCTGGCGGCGAACTATCACGCATCATGCTCGCCATCAAGACCATCTTTGCCGCCGCTGACCAGGTGGCCACTGTCATATTTGATGAAATAGATACCGGCCTCTCCGGCCGCGTGCTCAATGCGGTGCGCGACAAACTTTCAAAACTATCCCGCTCACAGCAGATACTTTGCATCACCCACCAGCCAATTGTTGCTTCAGTGGCTGACAACTACCTAGAAGTAAAGAAAGAACATTTAGCTGACCGCACGATTGTTACAGTCAACATTCTTGATGATGAGATGAGACTTAGATCTCTTGCCGCCATGGCCAGCGGAAACGCCAATGAAGAGGCCTCGCTTAGCTTTGCCCGCTCTCTCATAGATCAAGCGGCGGCGGTTCGCGCCCTACCCTAATATCAATTGTGCTTTATATTTAGGCATACAAGCGCAATGTTGATTGACACAAAGCCATCAACTTCAATAGAATCAACCGTTGCTGTCCGGCTTTTCCAGCCTGCACAGTTTAAATTGGGGCGTCGCCAAGTGGTAAGGCATCTGGTTTTGGTCCAGACATTCCGAGGTTCGAATCCTTGCGCCCCAGTTTCATCTTTTCATCCAGAAAAGTTCTACGAAATCATCCAAAGTTTTACCTAAGGAATTGAGCGGGTTATGGAGAAAATCAAACTAGGCGTCGCCAAACGCGAAGCCAAAACCCCGAAACAATTGAGACGTGAAGGCAACGTGCCTGCGACTCTTTATGGTCGTGGTATTCCCTCTGAGAGCTTGCAAATCAATGCTCGTGAGTTTGGTCGCCTTCCAGCTGCCGCTTACTCGCACATGATTGAGCTTGAATCTCCAGAAGGAAATGTCAACGCTATCATTAGACAGGTAGCGAGACGTTCAACTCAAGATTTCGTCTATAACATCGAACTCTACAAAGTAGACCTTCAACGCAAAGTTTCAGTGACCGTTCCAATCAAATTCGTTGGCGCTTCCATGGCTGTGAAAGCTGGCGCCAAGCTCGAAGAGAACTATCAAGAAGCCAACATTGAATGCCTACCTGCTGAAATTCCAGATTACATCGAAGTAGACCTCACCGCTCTAGATGTAGTTGAAGCAGCCATTCACTTCGGTCAAGTACAAGTGCCCGCTGGAATCACTATTCTCAACCCACACGACGAGATTGTGGTCAAAGTTGTCGCTCCTAAGGTTGTTGCCCCAACTGCTAAAGAAGCAGCTGCCGCAGCCGCTAAATAGAGCGCTGACTAAAAAATTAAAAGCGCCGGCTCTAGGGTCGGCGCTTTTTTGTGTCTAGTTTTGCCTGATTCTTGAGCAAACTATTTAGCGATGTTTAATTAAACAGTCAATCTACTGATAATTGGCAAACAAATCGCCAGCCGGCCAATCTCTAACAGCGTTGAGCAATGCGCGAATTTTATTGACGGCTACTGGCGCCGGATTAGCATCGTCCCCGTTGTCGGAGGCACCACCATTGAACTGCACGCAAAAATCAACACCGTTACTCATGTGAACAATTTGACAGTGAACACCAGGCTTGGCACCATCTTTCATGAAAGAAATTCCGCCAGGCATTTGCCGCACTGTATCCAGGCCCAAACCGAAGTGCCTACCATCTTGATCACTTTGCATTGGTGGCGGTAGTGGTGCCACAAGCTGATTGAAGGAGTCTTGCGAAATACCTTGCATGCGAGATCCATCTAGTGCTGTCAAAAATTTGACTAGGTCAATCGAGGAAGCCATCCAGTTGCCGAAACTAGGCATCAACGGCACTGTGCGCTGCCCCCCTTTGATCATGCGGGGCGGATTGCCACCATACCGATTAGATTGCCCTGGCACTACATTTGGTGACTCCTCAACCATGTCTTCAATGCCAATAGATCTCAGTTGCTTTTTCATGTAACGACCGTAAGGCTCTTGTGAAGCACACTCAATCACATACTTGATCAAATTCCACTGGCCGTTGGCATACTTAGCCTGTGTACCGGGTGGATAATCGAGCGGCGTTTGCAAAAGCACTCTCACAGCTTCACTATATGGCAGGCCATTTGGTGCCATGCGATTAATCTGCTTGCCAGCAGTATCAAAACCAGAATCATCATTCCAGCCACCAGAGTGGTGCAACAGTTGTCTCACCGTAATTTCTCGAATCCGTGGACGGGGCAGTTCGCCATCAGCTGTCCTTGGTCGACCGATAATGTCCCAGAAGGGGGTATCGAGATTGAGCTTGCCTTGCTCTTGTAGGCGCAATGCTCCAAAGGCAGAGATTGCTTTGGTGCAACTGGCTAAGTTGAACAACGTGTTAGGCGTGGCCGGCTCGCCGGTGCGCAAGTTAGCCACACCAAACCCTTTGGCATAGACCAATTTACCGTCATGCGCCACGGCACAGGCACCGCCAGGCACATGAAACTGCTGCATTATCTGGTTCATGATCTCATCGATTTCGCCCAGACTTGCGCGGCGACCAGGCGCCCGTAGGCCCTCATTGGCGTCACCCTGATCGCCTCCGGGTTGGAAGCTGTAGTCTTGCTCGCCGGCGGCTCCCAAATCGAGTGAATCGTCGTTATTGCTAGGGGCACCCTGAAAAGAGTTCGGACCTGGGCGTTGCGGTTGCCATTGCCGACGCTGGCCACCGGGTTGAAATTGGCCAGGTTCCATAAACTGCGCCTGAGCCGGTGGGCTAGAAATTAGCATTAATGAATGACAAGTCGTCGCCAAAACCAATAACGATAAAGTCTTTGAGGCATAGGAGAGGCCTTTGCCTAACTTTGCATTGAAACTCATAAATACCCCAAAACCACCAAGCCGAAAGATTCTACAAGATATTCCGGCAATTGCGGCCGAGTGCTGCCACTTCCTAAAACTGGGGTTTTTCGAGTCGCTCCTAGTGAAAATACTGAATATAGATTGGGAATGCCCGGGTATGTTGCTGTACGCCAACCTGAAACAATGAGCCTATGCACTCAATTAAAATTACCGCCGCCAACCTAGCGCAGAGTGTCATCATCGACACGCCCTGCACTGCCGACTGGAATGAAATGACCGGCAGCGAAAGTGTGCGCTTCTGCCACTCTTGTAAGTTGAATGTCTACAATATTGCGCAATTCAGCGATAGTGAAGCGCAGGAAATTTTTAGCCAAAATCTCAACGGCAACAGAATGTGCACAAGAATCTACCGCCGCCCAGACGGCACGGTCATGACCGACAACTGCCCTCGCGCCCTGCGTCGTCTGCGCGATTGGCGCAATAGAACCTTTACCGCCGTAGCGAAAGTAGCAGCTTTAGCCACTCTCTTTCTTTCGGCCAACCTTCCCAGTGCAGCTTCAAACGACAAAGACAAAGTAAAAGTAGCCCCGCAGCCAAGCAAATCGAATTCGACGGCGTTGCAATCGGTAAAACCAGTTGTCTCACCGGACTATGAAAAGAATCCAGCTCCTGCACTTGCTGGCGTTCCGGCCATGCCGGATCTTACTAGTTACATGCAGCAATTAAGTACTACATTTTCCAAAGCCTGGAAACAGGCAGGTAATCCAAAACAATCGGACCAAGAACTGGCAACTTCAGTGAGCTTTACTATCGAAAAAAACGGGGCAATCTCACGGCTTAAGGTAATAAAAACCTCAAAGCAGCCGGCCTTAGACGAAGAAGCCTTGAAGGCCGTAAAAAAGTCACTGCCTCTTCCTCCGCCGCCACTAAATGTCGCACCATTAGATGTAGAGTTCACATTCGATGCCAAACTGGGCGAACCTATAACCGAACGGAGATTCCATATTCAGGCCAAGGAGCAAAATGATGGACAATGAGCCAGTTTTTGTAAAATCAGAAAGTTTGCTTGATCGAGCCTTCGTCGAAACACCTTGCCCCACAACCTGGGACAAAATGAAAGGCTCGGACAGTGTGCGCTTTTGCCACCTATGTCATCTCAATGTTTACAACATTGCCAATCTTACAGACAAAGAAGCCGAAGCCGTGCTGAGTAAGGGCGCCGAAGGCAAAACTCAAGAGAATGGCGGAAGAGTTTGCGCACTACTCTATCGCCGCCCCGACGGCACAATCGTCACTGATAATTGCCCCCGAGCCCTACGGAAAGTTCGCGATGCTTCAAAATGGTTGAAAGCAAAAATTATTGCCGCCAGCACCCTGGCCATGGCTCTATTGACTCCATCTGCCGCTAACAGCGAAGAGACAAAAGCGGCCAAATCAAAAGACACCAATCAGAATAGCTGCACCGCTCCTAAGACCGGAAACGTCATGGTAAAGCCGGTCGAGACAAGAAACGCACCAAGCAGACCTGACATTCCCCTGCCCGGTGGCATCAGCTTCCGCCCCAGCGAAAAAGATCAATATGCCGCCAAAATTTTTGTTAGCATCAATGCCGCTGGCAAGAAGAATGGCTTGGTTGCTCCATTCCCATCAGTAAAATTTACGGTCAAAGCAGATGGCAGTGTGGAAAATATTGCCATCAAAGAAAGTAGTGGTAACAAAAAACAAGACAAAGCTGCTCTCAAGGCCGTAAAAGAAGCAGCACCATTTGAAAAGCCACCGACATCTATTACACTGCCACTAAAAATGGAATATCGCTTTACCCAAGAAAGACTATAAGAGAGGCTCCAGTTATGAATTGCAATGACTCAGATGCAGTAGAAACATTCGCCCAACCTGGCCCACTCAAAGACCGTGCCTTCATTGAAATACCCTGCCCCACTAGCTGGGACAAAATGACCGGCAACGACAGCGTGCGATTTTGCAGTCAGTGCAGCCTGAACGTTTACAACATTGCCAACATGACAGACAAAGAAGCCGAAGCAGTATTCGCCAAAGGCACCAACGGAGCGAGTCTCTGCGCCCGCCTTTACCGCAGGCCAGATGGCACCGTTATGACTGACAATTGTCCAAGGGCGCTACGCAAAATTCGCAACGCTTCAAGATGGCTTAAAACAAAAATAGTCGCCTGCTTCGGTTTACTGGCGTCATTAGCAGCTCCAGCTCAAGCAGACAACCCAAATCAAACAAAGTCACAGGCAAAAGATGAACCAGAATTTGTTCTTAATTGGGACGAAGTAAAAGCAAAATCTAAAAAAGGAGGTAAGACCGAGGCCGATAAAACAACAAAAGGTGGCAATCAAGTTGCTAATCCAGTTGCTAATCCAGGTACCAATCAAGTAAGACCAACGATGGGAGCCATCAGAGTGCCCACACCAGCGGAACAGGCAGAACTCGGCAAAATCGCAGCACCATCTGCGGTTAGGCCTGTTAAAGTGGAGCCTCATGAAGGCGAACCGCAAAAAAAAGATTCAAAGAAAAAAGAGCCAACAACAGTAGAACAAAGCGTTATCAAGTCTCAAGAAAAACCACTTGGGGGAGCTCCAATTACTCACAAGATGGGCCGGGTTAGAGTAGGCCCTGCTGTCAATCCAGCGACAGCTCCTAAAGACGAGAAGGCGAAGTAAAATGCTCAACAACGAAAATGATCAACCACTCGAAATAGCAGTAGAAATATTCGCTAAGCCAAATCTTCTCAGCCAAGCTTTTATTGAAACGCCCTGCGAAAGTAGCTGGGACAAAATGACAGGCAACGATAGCGTACGTTTCTGTGGTCAATGCAGCCTGAACGTCTACAACATCGCCAATCTCACCGACAAAGAAGCAGAAGCCGTATTTGCGAAAGGGCGCGAGCAAGGTCGAGTTTGTGCCAGGCTATATCGCCGCCCTGACGGCACAATCATGACCGACAATTGCCCGCGTTCACTGCGTAAAATTCGCGACGCTTCCCGCTGGCTCAAAACAAAAATTGTGGCTGCCTTCGCTTTAGCTATTTCACTGTTTACTCCAGCCCAAGCTGAAGAATCGAAAAAGAATCAAACGAAGAATCCTCCGCAGAAAGAAAGCACGAAAGCTACTCTCGGTGATGTCTACGTGCCTCAAAAAGCAGAGCCTCAGACAGCAAAAATGGGCGAGGTCTATTTGCCACCAAAAGCTGCCAGCGGCTCAAGCAATGCCAATGGTGTAAATAGCACGCCCGGAACGGTGCCGACCAACATGAAAGCACCAATAAAAGACATTCCCCCTGAAGTAGGACGCGCCGGTGGACTGTCATTCAGACCAACCGATTTCACTGCCTACAAAAACGAGATAACTAATTCTCTGCAACTGAAATGGAAAGAAAAAGGCATAACGGCGCCGTTTCCTAAAGTGCAATTCAAAATAGATGAAGCCGGCAAAGTATCTGCCGCCAAGATTATCACTAGCTCTGGTAACAAAGAAACAGACAGTGCCGCTCTCAAGGCGATCTCGGCAGCTGCTCCATTTGCCAGACCGCCATTGGGAGCGAGCCTACCGTATGAAGTACAAGTAGGCGCTGGCGGGCAGTAGAGCTAAGTTGCGCTGATTATTCCTTACTCTCCGGCACAACTGCTGCTGCAGCATCGAAGCCAATTTTGCTGTGGGTGCCATCACAGAAAGGCTTGTTAGCCGATGCACCACAACGACAAAGAGCACAAGGCTGTCTTGGAACTGCTATAGGGTTGCCATCATGATCTTTCAACTCAAATGGGCCATCCACAAGAAGAGGACCATTTTTCTTAACTGTTATCTTGATTTCAGACATATTCAATCTCCATTTCCATTGGTGTCTACTGCAGGTTAGCAGAAGCGCCGACAAAACTACCGTGTCACTGGTGCAAACATAGTTTCATTAAAAGAATCGGGCTTGGATGTCTTTTTTTGGCTACCGAAGGCAACCGCCGGAAAAGCGAGCCGAATACGCTGCTGATCTTTCGCCGAGTACTTATAGAATGACTTAGGCAGTTTGATACTGACCACGTGAAGCTTACCCAACTGCTCTAACCCTTGCACCGAAATACTGGTTTCACCTATCCATAACGTCTTTAGCTTGGCGAGCTTCAAAAGATATGGCACTGCTTTGTCATCGAGCCGGTAGTTGTAATCAATATCAAGCAATTGCAATTCTCTGCACTTACTAAGATGTTCAATACCTCTCATAGATAAATCAACTCTCACAAGACCTAGCCGTTGAAGTTGGGGAAAATCTTTCAACCAACGCAGACTTTCATTGTTTACTACTACATTGCTCAAACGGAATGCTGCCAGTTTTTTACATGCCAAAAGCTTAGGCAAACAAGTACCAGAAACCTTACTCTCGCATGCTGTGAGCATCTGCAATTGCGGCATTGCTGGCAATTGCGATAAGCCCTTATCGCTAGCATCAGAATTGTCTAAATCAATTCCCTTCAATGATGTTATATGGCCGAGATAAGGAATTGCTCGATCGCAAAAAGCATCTTCCTCATCGGCCATTGACAAGAAGCTCAACTCAACAAAATCGAAAGCATCTCGCGGCAATTTCAAAAGACATTCAGGATGCTGATAGAAAGTGCCGTTGGGGGCAAACTTGATCTGCTTGCCAGGTGGCAATTTGACCACCCCACGCGCTTCGGCAACTAAACTACCCTTGCAAGAGCCGAATACTGATGGAACACCTTGTACGGCCATTAGATTGCCAACAGAATAGCTAGGCGAAAACGACAAAATACGCTCGCCTGACTCGCCGTTGCTTCGGTCTATCCCTGCAAGAAACAGAGCCAGCAGAGCGGCTGCAGCAGTCGCAACTTTAGCAAAAATACTCAACGGAGGCTTTTGGTACAATCTTTTGCTCACCACTGTGTCAATGCTGACTAGTGCAGATTAGCAGAAGCGCGGAGAAACTCCATCACTTCCTCGAAAATATCATGATCAGATCCACAAAACCAACCAAGCTCAACTAAGGTCAACTGAGATCTACTAAGATCAACAAATGAAACTTTCGGCCGTAAGCCTTTTACTGACAATTAGCAGCCTGTCATTGCTGAGCAGCCCAGCTGCAGCCAAACCGCAGCATGAAAGTAGTATGCAGCACGAAGGCACGACTCGAATTGACGGCACCACTCAGCACGAAACACCTGCCACAGCTCAAGATACAAGCGCAGAAGAGAAAATCGCAGCTGGTGAGCATGACAGACGGCATGGCAATTATCCCCAAGCTCTACGTCAAATTAAGCTCGGCCTTAGCCAAATCCAGAACAGCAAAAATCCTTCACCAGAGAGGCTGGCCGCGGCATATAACTATTTAGCTTTGCTCAATAACAGCATGGGCCAATATGCAGACTCAGAACAAAACGCCAGAAGAGCCCTGTCTTTGGGGCGACAGGCTAAACTTAGCGAAAACATCTTAGCTCGGCATCGAGTTGTGCTCGCTAATGCACTAAGGCAACAAGGCAAATATCCTGAAGCTCAAAGCAACTTAGAAAAAGCCATCGCCACTGTAAAAACTTCAAACGGCGACAAAGAGTTATTTGCCACAGCCACAAATAATTTAGGCGCACTATATTTTTGGATGGGCAGCTATCAGCAAGCCATCACTATTTTGAAACGCGGACTAGCTCTACGATTAGCTATAGCGGCTGGCGACAAGGGAAACCTAGACAAGGAAAACCTAGATATTGCCAACTCATATTTAGACCTAGGCTGTACTGAATTTAAACTAGGTCAGAACGCCAAGGCAAGAGAACATTTATCTCTGGCTTTAGAAATCAGAAAAAACAAACTCGGAGATGATCATCCTGAAACATTGAATGCCATGGCCAATCTTGCTGCATTGCTCGACGCTAGAGAAGCAGAACCTGACTCACAGAAATCACTAAACTTGCTGCAACAAGTTGTCAAAAGTGGTGGCAAAAAACTAGCTGCTGATCATCCAGATCTCATTCGCTATCAGCAAGAATATGCTGAAGCCCTAACCAATCAAGCCAGTCGGCTATCCACCAAAGGGCAGCAACAACAAGCACTTGAGGCCATACAGCAGGCAATTAAACTGAGAGAAACAACTAGTAAAACCATCGGACACAAAGATATTTCTTACGCCATCACCTTGACCAACGCCGCTGCGATTTTAAAACGCTTAGACCAGCCGTTGCAGAGCAAAAGCATGCTTATCAAAGCCAAAGCCGTGCTAGATGGCCTACCGAAATCAGTTCAACAATCACATGAAGGCAAAGCTATTCGCAAAGCTTACTATTCGAGCAATTCTAATATCAAAGATCACTAGAACCTAGCAGTAAAGCCCGAGGAACCGCTATTCTCAAATCATTGTGATCCCAGCCACCACGATCAAGTGGGGCAAGTTGCTGGCTACCAGAAGAACCATCAGACGAAGCACCAGAAGAAACCATTTTGGCATTTTGACTTTGGCCATTCATTCCAGTTGGCGCGTTGTCTGGATTTTCCATGGTGCTTTCACTAGACAGTGAGAACGCCATGGGAGCATTTAGTCCAGGCACAGTGGCTCCCAACAAAGGAATGCTCAACATCGGGTGGCAAACCACTGTGGTTTGCACCACGGCAATGCGATCGGTGACGCTACCTGTTGTCTGGCCGTCGCGATAGCTAACGACAGTATGCGGATAACCCTGAGACTTAACAAACTTACCCATACCAGCCAACCACTGATCAGTAATTTCCTTGCAGACAGGTCCAGTCAAATTTACAGCATCATTCATATGTACTAGAGATGCCTCATGTACCTGAGTGTAATTAAGAACCATACAGAGGCAGTAGGAGACCCCTAAGATAAGCATATTGAGAAGAGGGAAGAAGAAGCAAATTAGCAGGATGCCTAGAGCTGGACCAAACTCAGCAATGGCGCCGCCACCGCAGTTGCGACTAGCAAGATTAGAGCGGCTCTTTCGACTAGTAGAGTCAACGGGCACGAGCGCCCCTGGTGCTTGGCTCTGCAAAACTGACATAGTCTTACCCTCTCATCCTACATAAGCAAGTTATACGGGCCAGCGAAGATAATTAGGAGGGGCAGTAAAAATTGCTAAATTAGCACTCTTTACTGGTGAACCAGGTAGATGAGAATGCGTGGAGAGGCTCCCAAGCCGAAACACTCACAAATATAGGTCTTTAGATGGTCCTGCGAAAAGCGCAGTATTCGAAGCGTATAATCTGCAAATAGGCACTTGGTGATTTAAGTGAGCAAAAATAATGATCGGAACAAATACTTACAGCTTGTCGTGAAAGGCTTTAGTGCGCCTGCGGTCGATATCGAACCTCTCGAAACCAGGCTGCGAGAAA
>LNEX01000327.1 GCA_001464165.1 bacterium Ga0077546 | reverse complement strand
ATACCCAGCCAACGAAAATATGGTGCTGCGCGATATCAGTCTAGATATTGCCCCGGGAAAGCTAGTGGCATTGGTGGGCCTGTCTGGTTCGGGCAAATCGACAATGGCCAATTTGATACCCCGTTTCTTTGATGTCACAGCAGGAAGTATTTTAGTTGATGGTATCAATGTCAAAGAAATCGAGATGGCCTCCTTGCGTTCTGAAATTGCAGTAGTTACTCAAGACAACTTCTTATTCAACACCACTATCTACGAAAACATTCTGCTTGGTTGCACCACAGCCACCAAAGAAGCAGTAATTTCTGCTGCTAAATCAGCCTATTGCCACGATTTTATTATGGACCTGCCACAACAATATGAGACTCAAATTGGTGAGCGCGGCGTTAGACTATCAGGTGGTCAACAACAAAGACTAGCCATTGCCAGAGCATTTCTTAAAGACGCCCCGGTGCTAATTCTGGATGAAGCCACAAGCTCACTTGACAACGAATCGGAAGCGATGGTGCAAGAAGCACTAAACAACTTGATGAAAGGTCGCACCGTTGTGGTTATTGCCCACAGACTTTCAACTGTTCGCCACGCCGATCAAATACTGGTTTTAGAGCAAGGTCAAATTGTTGAAAGCGGCACCCATGATCTCCTTCTAGCACGCGATGCCTCATATGCCAGACTGATTCGAGCACAGTTCGAAAGGCCCGTGGCTCTAAATTCTGAAGAGTAATATGAAAAGCCGCTTTTGCACTTTTCTCATAAGCGCCGCACTTCTATTAAGCGCGCCAATCTATCCGAAGGCTGAAGAAACGGCTCAGGTAAACCAACTACTGGGGCAGAAGCAATTTAGCAAAGCCTTTGATTTAGCCAATCAAAACCTAAAAGAGAAACCTGATGGTGCAGCCTATTTAGCTCGCGGCAATGCCTTTTGGTCGATATGCGACTACCGCAATGCCATAAGCGACTATGACAAAGCCCTGGTCATGGATAGCAGTTCAATCGATGCCTTAGTGCACAAAGGCATCTGCCTGGCCAGATTAGGAAACAAAGAAGAGAGCCTCAAAACTTTCGAGCAAGCGGCCCAATTGACTGCTAGTCTAGATTTAAACCATTGTGATCCTCATCAAATAGAGACAATAGGCAAAGCTCTAATTGAGGGTAGTCACTTAGAAGCACTGCAAAAAATGATTGATGCACTGAAAGCTAGCAACAACAACAACATTCAAATAGCTGAGTTGGCTACTAAGTTAGATGCTGCCAAACACAAACCCGCTAGTGAAAGCGTCACCAAAAAAGACCAGATAACAGCGGGCATGACTAGTTTTGTCGCCACTCCGCACTTTGTTTTTATTGGTGACATAGACAAGGCAAAACTAGAACGCTATGGTGCCATAGCGGAAGGTTTTTTGGACTATCTGCAACGCAAAGGCTTAGGTGATACTGAGTTCTCTTTGTCCTGCGGAGGCCAAAGTAACACTTTTAAGAAGCTAGTGGATGCACCAGAGCCTGTCAGTATATTCATTTTGCATGACAAAATGGCAGTGCGTGCCTTCCTCAAAGAGCGTCTTAACTTTCCCTACCATGTTCACGGTGTCTTTATCAGCAGCCGCAACCTGCTTGTCACCTATGATGGTGCTGGCCCTGGAACTTATTTGCACGAGCTAATGCACACAGTACTTAGTCGCCAGAAGAACTTAGAATTTTGGGCAGAAGAAGGTATTCCTTCTTACTTCGAAAAAGTCTACGGGGCCATATCGCCCCAGTTTGAGCTGCGCCATGGATATGGCGAGAATTGGTTCCCCCAGGCACTGTCAGTAAAAGCAATCAGAAACGTCAGCCTCAATTTAGCTGATATAGTGGGCAAAGCTAAGCATGCCGATGCTAGCCAGGAGGTTCAGCAGAGACTAGTGGCTTTGTTCTTGCAAAAGTACCACCACTTAGATGACTATCTAACACTGACTGTCTCCAACCAGAACAAGGGCTACAAAACCTTTGTCGAAGCGGCCTTTGACAAACCGATGGTCAAGCTAGTGCCGATGTTCAACGAATTCATTCACGAAATCAGACACCCAGCCCATGCACTAGATTTGCCACCATCGCAAATATTTGATACCAAATTTGAGCTAGACATATTTTACGAAGAGCACATGGGAAGAAGTAACAATCTTGACCATTTCTTAAAGGGAAAATCGCACAGATATAATGGCTACGATAAGTTTTAGGTTGAATTGATTGGCAGGCCTATATGAGTAGTTGACTGCTGGGGAACTATCAGCAATCTTGTCCGTCACAATCATCCCTAATGCTAGAGGTGCTATTGTGAAAGCAAAGATGTCGAATAAGCCAAGTGAGGCTGCCACTTATTTATGCAATAAGTGCAACACACAGTTTAATCATGTACAAGGAAAGCTCGTTTGTCCGAGTTGTTCAAATACTAATAAAACAGACTTAGTTGTAATTTCGATTAAAGATGATCCGGAAGAAAATCAGCTGTATACAGAGGATGATTTTCTCGGTGGTTAGATTTTTGCATTGAAGCACAATGGCTAGCAACAAAAGACGAGGAAAAACTTTTCACCTACCGTTCCGCTGGAATATTCTCAACATAAATTGGTAGATTCTTCACGGTTAGATCAACCACAGTGCGGTGGTAGTGCGAAAAGCGATTGATCAATACCGCCACATGGGTTGCGTCTACCTGTAGAATAACAGCAGATTTTGGCGCCCTTGAGTCTTTCATGCGCCAATGGATTTTGCCAAAATTGAGGAAGGGACCAACTGGAAGCTCCTCCATCAAAGTAAGAGTGCAACGGGGCTCTGAGTCCGCTGTAACCTGGCAAAGACTAAGATCGTAGGCAGCGGTTTTTAAATGATCAAGTTCCTTAATAGGACCAAAGAAAAGACGATTAGAACAAAGCACTCCAATCTGCAATCCCGACAGTACCGCAATTCCGAGAGTACGACTTGCCCCCTTGAAGCGAAAAGGCATCAGCACCAAGCAACTGACCGCCAGCACTTGATTCCAAAAGAGCATAGCAACAAAAGAGACAATGGTTAGTAAAGGCCGCTCAAATTTATTGGGCTTGCAAAGTAAAATAGGCAAGCAAAAAAGAGGAGCCAATAAACTCAGAGAGAACGCTAAATAACCAATCCACTCAGACGTCCAAAGTAGCATTCCGTGGGTATCGTGAAACCAGACGCCTAGCCAAGTAAGAGCAGCCGAAGCACAAAGCCAGTAAAGCTGGCTTTCGTTTTCAAGCAAATAAGCAGTGAGAGCTGAAAGACGCGACTTCTGTTGAGGTTCCGGGTTGGATACTGCCACTGCCGAGTTTGGCTCAGCAACTTCAGGGAGATGAGCAACCTCTTCGATTTCTCCACTCATGCTCAAGCCACTCGACCCACTATCAGCCTCGACCACTATATTTGGCTCAGAAACTTTTAGCTCTGGTTGCTTGTACTCTGATGGTTTTCGCTTAGCATTATCCATAAATCAATTATAGAGACTTATATAGCAGCAACTCACTGAAAAATGACTGTGGGAAATTTAGCGCGGTAAGAGCTCAAAAGCTCGTGCCCTTGCCTATCAGTTTGACCGGCATAGTCTTTAGCCTCCAGAAAGACACGGAGGTCCTTGCGCCTCGCCAAGGTAGCAATCTGACTTGCGGTCAGGCTTTTTCCTTCAGATCGAAAAGTCGAGAGGTTCTTCATCTGAGCAATCACCTTAGTTACTTCATCCGAAATATCGGACTTGTTCAGATAAAGAGTATTCAGCTTAGGGCAACGATTTAGCTGACTCAAAGATTCTGGCAAAAAATCGACACTATCAAGTTCAATAAATGTCAAATTGCGACATTCTGCCAGCCTATAGAGAAGTGGATCAATAAAGCTGTCTACCGGCTCTTCAATAAGAAAAGACGACAGTCTATTGAAGCACTTGCATTGAATCAGCTCTTTCACATTGAATTCTGCTCGTTTGATGCTCAGAGAGGACATTTGAGACTGTTTATCAAGCAATTGAAAAACCTGGTCATTAGCAGTGAAACCGTCGAGGGTAAGGGAAACAAGACTAGGCCAATTCGAGACTATTTTCAAGATTGCTATTAATTGCTTTTGAGAATGCGCAACTCTCTCGCTTCGAGCCAAGCCACTAAAATCAAGGGCGGGTCCATGTCCATCGGTGCCAACAATTTTAGCCAGACTGCCCTTGGCCTTAAGGTACAAACCTTGAAACTCGTCTTTGCCAATTTGCTCAAATACTTGAGGGTATTTGAATGTAAGCGGTACTTCGTTCTCGTCAACAGATAGAACAACCGGGCCTTTCTCAATTACACGAACGGGGCCAAGCGCGAGCCTCGGTTTATCATCACCTAGACCGCCGACAAAACCAATAGCGATGGGTGGAAAGACAATCTCTTTATATCCAGTAGCACCTAGAGGATGTGACTTAATTGGTCCAAAGTTTAAGAGTGCCACCATATCTGATGGCGGGCCCGCGGTCGCGGGCTTAGATTTATTATTAGCTGCATACAAGTAAACACCTGCGGCAAGAAGAGAACAAGCCACGAGAATCGAGCCGACGAAAAGCCACTTAGAATCAACCCGAGAAATGAGAGAAGATGACTGCCCTGCACTACTATCAGTTACGTCAGCAGCTCTGGCACTATTGTCTTTTGCCACAATGATAGAGGAAAGCAATGGCGCACGTTTTTGCAAGCGAACCAAAGCAGCAGCCACTTCATCCATAGACTGATAGCGATCATGCGGCTCTTTTGCCGTCATTCTAGCAATCAATGAATCGACAGCAACGGCTGGCCCTTCACTAAAGCGATCGGCAAGCTTAGGCATTGTTGCT
>LNEX01000326.1 GCA_001464165.1 bacterium Ga0077546 | reverse complement strand
TCAAAAATGCGACAGGTTTTTCCGGACTGATAGTTTCATAGACTGCCAGGCTCTCTTTGCGCATAAAACCGCCACTTTGAGCGGGGGTCTTGATCTTGGCTGGCAAATATTTGTTGACCATCTCGCGCAGTGGCGCAGCCAAGCTGGTGCCGCTGCCGGGTGTTTGACTGGCGAAAATGGAACGCACTTTATCTTCAGTCACACCGGTGACTACTTTGTAGCCGTCATTGAAGAACACTAAGTCGATGCCGTCATCGTCGAATTCGCATACTGCTTTGGTTATTTCGGTATTGACTTTGATTGAAATATCCCAGCGGCTAGTGCCGCGATCATTTTTTTCTGAGCCCCAAGTCATGCTGCCGCTCTTATCGATGAAGCTAACACCATTGACGTTGAGCGCACCGCGTTTCTTGACTTCGTTTAGTTTTGTTAGACTGAGAGCCATGATATCTATTATTCCTTTGAATTATTGATTGATTATCTGTATGGATGCATGGAAATGAGCACTGAAATGAAGCCAGAAACACAAGCCGAAGCTCGTATTTCTAGCTGTTTTGGCAGTCAGAGCTAGTTATTCAAAATTAGCCTTCGTCGACTTCTTCTTCAACTTCTAGACCGTGCTCGGCGCACAAGCGTTTGAGGCCACCGTCGTAACCCTGAGCCACGGCCGCTAAGCTCCAGCCGTTGTCTTTGCGGTAGAAGCGCACGAATATCATCGAAGTGACCGTCGAAGCTTCTTCAGAGAGATCAAAGCGACGTACCTCGTTGCCATTAGCGGGGTCGACTAAGCGCACGAAGGCGCCGTCTACCATGCCGAAATTTTGTTGCCGCTGACGACCCGCATAAATGCTGACTGCGATTACAATCGCTTGAATATCAGCAGGCACTTTGGTCAGATCAATCGACAGGGTTTCGTCATCTCCTTCGCCCTCACCATCTTGATTGTCACCGTTATGAATGACAGCGCCGCCGTCGCGAATTTTCCCGTCTGGACCAGTTAAGAAGGCCGAAGCATCAAGGTCAAACTTCTTGCCTGTGGTGCGTCGGGGGTTCCAGCCGAGTCCAACAAGTATATTGGTAAAGCCCGGGTGTTCTTTAGTCAAACTTAGTTTCTGACCTTTTGTCAAACTGAGGCTAGATGCTGTAGTCATACCGATTACCAGTGATTGTTTTTTTTGAGTTTTGTGAGTGTTTTCAGTGGTGTGAGTTATTGGCAGGAGCTATGAGCTCTTCGCTTCTGCCAATCGTAACTGTGTAGCAAATAGAATTAGCCTTCGTCGACTTCTTCATCAACTTCTAGGCCGTGCTCGGCGCACAGAGCTTTGAAGCCACCGTCAAAGCCTTGACCAACTCCTTCAAATTTCCATTCTGTGCCAGCGCGATAGAGGCGCACAAGAATGACAGCGGTGTTTGTTGATGCTTCTTCCGAGAGATCGAACTTATATAGCTCGTTGTTGGATGTAGCATCAATTAGACGCGCATATGCACCATCAACCATGCCGAAGTTTTGCAGGCGTGTGCGACCGGCGTACACACTTGCGGTGAAGACGATTTTAGCGATGTCGGCTGGTACTGAGGAGAGATCAACTTTTATGGTCTCATCATCACCTTCGCCTTGACCATCCTTGTTGTCGCCAGCATAGATGACTGAGTTGCTGGGATGGGTCTGGAAGCCTTCTACGTAGGAGACCATATCGTGGGGCGCGCGAATCTTGCCATCGGCGGTGATGAGAAAGCACGCAGCGTCTAGGTCGAATTTCTTACCATCGGTACGACGAGGGTTCCAACCCATACCGATAATGATATTTTTTAAGCCAGGATTGTCCTTTGTCAGAGAAATTTTTTGGCCCGGAGCGACTTTCTTGGTCAAGCTGATTGTAGCTGTCATGGTAATTACCTGTAGTTTTGTTTGTGAATTTTGTCAACTGTGCGAGTGTCTTGAGCCGCAGCAAAGAGAAATTTGCTGCGGTTCTGGCTAATTATTTGGCTAATGATCTTAGCCTTGGTCGACTTCTTCTTCTACTTCTAGGCCGTACTCGGCGCATAGAGCTTTGAAGCCACCATCGAACCCTTGTCCGACACCCTCGAACTTCCATTCAGTTCCGTGGCGATAGATTCGCACAAGAATAACAGCAGTGTTTGTTGAAGCTTCTTCGGAAAGATCGAACTTATATAGTTCGGTATTTGATGTGGCATCAACCAGCCGTGCATATGCACCATCGACCATACCAAAGTTTTGCTGGCGAGTGCGACCTGCGTAGATACTTGCGGTAAAGACAATCTTGGCGATATCAGCGGGCATCAGGGCGAGATCAACGTTTAGAGTTTCATCATCACCCTCGCCTTCTCCATCTTTATTGTCGCCACCGTAAATGACTGCATTGCTGGGATGAGTCTGAAAACCTTCTACGTAGGACACCATGTCGTGGGCTTCGCGAATTTTGCCATCGGCGGTGATGAGAAAGCAGGCAGCGTCTAGGTCGAATTTCTTACCGTCAGTGCGACGTGGGTTCCAGCCCATTCCGATCAGAATTTTGCTCAAACCAGGATTGTCTTTTGTCAGTGAAATCTTTTGGCCGGGAGCGACTTTCTTGGTCAAGCTGATTGCAGTAGTCATGATTTTTTCTTGTGTTGTGACTGTGAACTGTGAACTTGCTGGCAGGGTTGCCAGCTGTTGAGACAAGCACTACTTATAAGTAGGCGTTTTTGATTGCTGCTGTGGTGTCTTCGACAGTGCAGCCTGCAGTGAGTGCGGGCAGAGTGTCACCAATGGCGTTGATTTTCCATTCTCCGTTGTGGCGATAGAGTTTCACCATTACTAGTGCCGTAGAGGCGCCCATGCCAGAGACATCATAGCGGAACTTTTCTTGCTCCTTACCGGTCGAAACATCAACAAGGCGAGCAAAAGCGTTGCGAATTATAGTGAATGGCTGACCCAAATATGAGGTTATGACGAAGACGATCGATTTCACATTCTGGTCGATTTTGGCGAGTTTGACTTTGATCACTTCATCGTCACCTTCTCCAGCGCCGGTGCGGTTGTCACCGCTTGAGTAGATGGGGTCGCGTCGGCTATGTTTGGCGCGGAACCACACTGTATCGACTACCTTGCCGTCTTGGTCGAATAATATCGCTGATAGGTCTAAGTCGATCTCACCGGCATCAGGTGCAGGGTCCCAGCCGCATCCGACAAATACTTCGGTGGGTGAAGATTCGCCGGGTTTGGTGAGTGACAACTTAGCGCCTTTGGTCAGAGAGATTACGGTTTGGTTAGACATAAAATTCCTAATTGGCTTTGTGGACATTTTTCTCACTTCCTACTTTTCCTCAGGGCCTCGCATTGCCGTAGTTCTCAAAGAGTCATCTCGCCGTGCCAATTGCCATAGATAGTGAAATACACATAGCTGGTGCAATACACATAGCTAGTGAATTGATTTACTGGTGAGAAAAGTTTGGAATGCTTGCGGTTTTTGCGGGTTGCTCGAGAAATGTGAATTGGAAGATACCCTGAACAAAACAGATTGTATGTGCCCGAATCAACTAGTCCGCGGCGTGGTTTTGTCGCTATAAAGGATTGCGAAAATAGCCATGCAAGAGGCCTGCAGAGCACCTTGGTTGTCATGTGGGGAATGGCTCACAGCCTTAGTTCCCTTTCAAAAAAACAAAATATGGTTGAACAGTTCGCGTGACTAAAAAGTTTTGTAAGCAGAAAATAGCTGGTTCAAAGCATGGTGATTGTACGTATTCAGACTGAAGAACCGTATGGACCTGTCACAGAGTAGTCTCTAACTTAAGGGAGTTGGCACAAACACAGAAATTGCGAGCGCTCGTTGAGTAGAAACGCAAATTCGCAGGAGAAGAATATGACCCTCGAAGTAAATCAGATCAAGGCATCTAGTGAGGCTGCCATCGGAAGCAATGCCGAGAAACCCAATTTCACAGAAGTCTATAAAGAACTGAGCAATAACACCACAGCGCAAGAGCAGAAAGCGGAACGCACTGCTTTCAATGAGGTTTTACACCAGCAATTTCCAACTCTTGACCTAGTTGGTCAAGACAGGTTGCAGTCGGAGCAAGGAGAAAAGGACGCATTAGTAGTTTTTGATAGAACTAACAATCATGTGCAATTGAGAAGTGCTGACGACTTCTCTGTCGTCGCTGAAAGAGACATGTCTGCTAAGGTCGAAGAAAACAAAGTAACTTCTGAGCAAGCCAGCGAATTTCTTGCATCTGTTTTTGATAAAGCCATTGAAGAGAAGGCCAATGCTAATCCGACTAGCCCTAGTGGCAGCCCTGAGTCGTTGCCACCAGCTTCTCCAAGTACAACTGCCAGCCCAGAGACATTAGCGCCCTCTCAACCAAATGGTATAGACGAGGTTCCAAATTCAGGAACTGTTTCTCCTAGTTCAGACCAAACTGCGTCTCCTTCTTCAGACCAAACCGTGCCTCCTGTCTCGGACACAAACGCATCTCCGGCTTCAGAGCAAACAAATCCGGAGACGAACAAAGAGCAAATAAATCCTTCTTCCGAAACAAACGCTGAGCAAAGCGCTGAACAAAAGAAAGATGTGACCGATCAGTCTAAAGAGAAAACTTATATTGTGGAAAATGGTGATTGTCTTTGGAACATAGCTAAAGCCGAATTGAAAGCCGCCCACGACCAATCCGGCGAGGTCACGAACGCAAGCATAAGAAATTATGTCGACAAAATTGTAGAGAGAAATAGAAAAGAGATCAAAGACGAAGATTTGATCTATCCCGGTCAAAAGTTCATTCTTCCCAGTTTGAAACAGCCAGATGAAAAGCAAAAGCCAGAAGAAAGAGCTAATACAGGCGAGAAGCCGGCGGAGCAAACTGGTGATGGCAATATCGCTCCGAGCAATCAGCCACTGCCGCAAAATGGTGATGGCACAACCAGGCGGTTAGATGCTCCACCGCAGAGCCGCCCTGATGCGCAGACTGTGCCGAATGATGAAAACATGTTCGATGATAAACGAAATTCGATACCCGACCAGCCTCCTGCCAAAATGTAGGCGTCCAATTAGAAATTATTGACGGTGATAGCGTAGCCCTGTTGCGGGGCTGCGCTATATTGTTATTGCATGTTGGTCGTATCTCATACCAAGCCGCTGCATCTGGCTAGGCTATGTAAACATTGACTTTGGTATCTTAGTAGATGCATGAGCGTAGCTCACGCACCCTTTTTTTCGTATATTTGCTGGCGCTAACAATGCCTGCTGCTATTTCCGTTGATTGTCAAAGGTCTTTTGTGTTCCTTATTAGTTATCTACTTTCTTCTCTCACTCAGGTTTGTTTTCGTTTAAAACCCAAAGCTTTCAACTCTCTCATCTAATTAGGCTTGTTTTACCAAGGTCGAGTTAGCTCTTGGGTTGAGTCTTTGGAGAAGTGTAGTTTAGAGCTAGGGGCTATGACGCTTTAGCAATGCCATGAGTGAAGCAGACCAATTGCTGTTTACTATCTAAAAAGAGGAAATTATGGGAGTAATCTCCACAGTCATTCTCTGTCTAATCTTGCTGTGCATTATCTGGTTTGTGCAGCAGTCTCTCAGTTTTGCTGCATATCGGTTCTACCCGTTTGTAGCGCTTGGAATTTTGATAGCAGTTGTATTCTTGTTTATCAGCCCACGCGAAGCTACCCGTTGGTTCATCCAGATTGGACAACACTTTGCCTGGGTACTTAACTCGATCTTGAAAGAGGCCTGCTATCAAGGTGCTACTTTCACATGCCCGTGAACCACTTCTAAGCGGCTTCTCACCATTGCTGGTGCTTGATTGCACTGGCATTGGTTTTTCATTCATCATTGATCATTTGATTATTTCGCTTACAAACATAAGGAGTATTTATGTCGACTCAACAATCTCAAACAACGTTCGTAATGGACTGCACTGGTATGGAAGGTGCTGATTTATTGGCTTGCCAGTCTTTGAATAAAATGATCGCGGAGCAAAATCTTGATATGAACACACCTAGCGGTCAACAGACGGCTCTCGAGTTTCATCGCCGTGTCTATGAAGTACATCAGCGTCAAATCAACGCAAGTAAAGAGCAATTAAGTGAAAGTGGAGAGAGTTCATGACAGATGGAGGATTTGATGGAGGCGGACATGGTCTAGACGGGCATGGTGGCTTCGACTTCGGTCACAGTGGTGATGGGCACTCAACTTTCGATGCCCTAGTTGTATCGCACACGTTTTGTGGTCACCATTCTCACTCTGCTGATATTGACAGTAGTGTCGATATTGGCCACCCGCATTTCGGCGGACATGGAAATCTAGCTGCCATAGGGGCGACTTTCTCTGGTGTGCTTGACCCGAGCAAAGAAGCTTTTGGCGTCTCGGTCTCTGGTCATTGCTATATTGATCTCATTGGTGTTGTCACAGCCGCGCTTAGAAGCCGACAGCTAATGGAGTTATATACTCCTCTGGGTGCGCGCAAACGCATACAACCAACGAACTTTGTAGGCATTCTGCCTAAGAGAGCTGCCACGACAACCATGCCGGCTGTTATGCCCAACGGCTACTACCCTGGTACCACCGGTTTGACTACTCAATGGCGTTCTTTCTGGCAGCTCGGTAAGCAAACATTCTGCGACAAACTTGCAGGCAAACCTCTTGGCCTCGACTCCAAACGTCGATGGAACATCGATGTAAGTATCACAAAATGGTACTTCAGCGAGGCTGACGACTACGAAACCCAGATTCTAGCGAATGTGTGGAGTCCGCACATGGGCAGAAACCTGAACAGCCAGGATCGCTTGGAGCAACTGGTTATAGCAAGAGGGTTCATCCGAGAGATGGCTGAGCTTTTGGGTCGCTGTTCGCCGACAGCGAGTTCTAGCCAGTATCGAAGAAGATTCGCACAGTAACAGTTTCATTAGTTCAAAGTGACCGGCAAGGTTAATGATTTTCATTGCCTTTGTCCGGTCAATTTTTTTTGTAATCTCCCACATCCGGCTTATTCAATGTATGCATGTAAACAGACAAGCGAGTTATTATTTTGGGGTAAGTCACTAGATTTTGTAGTATTCACAGAACCAGCTCTACATGCTGATCGTACCGCGTCAATGGTTTTGGGGCAATCATTGTTAGTAATTTCAAGTTGGTTGGTAATTTGGATAGAACAGAGAAAAATTTCTCTTGCTATGTCATTGTCACACTAATAAGTTTATCTTGACAACAAGCGCTTAGCTTGCCAATCGCATGTCCGCAAAATTACCAAAATAATATTCCAATAAATAGAGGTCTATGATTATGAAAGACCAGATAGATTTTGGCGCGCCACCAAGTGTGGAGCGTTCAATAGAAACACTTCAACCGGCCACTCCAGGCTCACCCCAGGCTATGGCCGAGCAAGGGGTGCTGCGACAGTTGAATTTAGATGGCCAGGCATCTGTTTCGAAAACGTCAGCATCAGTTATGATAGAGGGCTTTTCTATCGATGTGAATCAGCCCCAATTAGTTGCTGAAGCTGCGTGCGTCAATGGCTGGGCAACTGTTTATGGCCCAACAGGAAACCGTACCGCCGATGGTTCTCGCTACACAGGTAGTGAGCAAGGTGTGGCTGTCGATCTAAAACAACCGGTTCTGGGGGCTGATCTCGGTTCAAAGCTAGTTATTACTAATCTCAACAACAATGAAACTACAACCCAGCGGGTTCGAGACTATGGTGGCTTTGGTAACCCGAGCAAGTATCGCACACCAGATGGTCAACCACGCTTAGTAGATTTGACATATGGTGCAGCCTCTAGAATTGGTGCAGGGGATATGACACCAGTAAGAGTCTGTATGCCAGAGGGCTAGAGCATAGTTAGATTGATCAATTTCATTAGCGAAGTAGTTTCCCTTTGTCGCTATTGAAGTTGATCAATCATTTGCTAATAGTGTTTTGCAATTCTCTATCAGCCTTCTTCAAGAAAAGCCGAATCTGGCTGGCGCTGATTGCCACCGTACCCGCGCAGCTTGATTGGTTTTCAGCCACATTGTTGCATCTTGCATTAGTTATTCTTTGGCTAACTAGGCCAAGAATTTTGCCGTCTTTGCCTATTAGAGGGCTGCCGGAGGTGCCGTCTTGATCTGGTCTATCGAGCAGAGTGATATTGGTATTTTTTGATACTTTAATTTGAGGATGACGTGCTCTCAATGTGGCGTCAGTGACAGCCCCATAAGTATCGTTGCAGCGCACTTTAAACAGACCGACTAAGCGCTCTTCATCGTCTGGGCGAAATACCATGGCTTCTTCACCTGTTTGAGCTTGACGAAGGTCATAGTAATTAATTGAGTGCGGTATCTGATTGCGGTCACTAATATTTACTTTTACTATTGCTAAGTCAGTAGCCATGTCTGAGTAGACTACTTGGCCTCGATAGAGGTCCTGAAGCTGGCCTTCTGCGTCATAAGTACCGAGCAAAGTATGTGGTGCACCGTTAACAATATGAGCCGCTGTTAATACAAGGGTTTCATTATCTTCGATTTTGAGATGGGGCAGCAAAGACTTGTCTATTGCAAAACCACCGCCAGTCTCTAAGCCGCCACTGACATTTACTAGTTCTGTGTTTGTCTTATTCCATGCCTCTAGCAGCTCACTGTGGCCTAGGCAGTCGGACAGGCTGGCTTCTGTAAGGTAATCATCTTCTTTGGTTTGGCACTTGTTCATTTCTGATCTTCGCCTGAAGCGGCATGCTGCTTGTTCCTATTAGTGAACACTCAAGGGTAAAGGTAAAAGGATAAATTACTTTGTGTGACAATTCCATATCGGTTGAGAAAATCTAAGTTTAGCCATTTTTAGAGTGGTATCGCTAGCGGTTTTCACCATTTTCTTCTGTTTCTTGCACTGTTATTCTCATTATTAGCTCGGTCGAGATTTCTTAGTTTCTCTGAGCTTAGGCTGCTATCTTTAGGTGATGTGAAGCATTATGCAGAGAAGGGATAGACGATGGCTTGATTGGGCGCGCCAAGAGCAAAAACTGCTGGCACTATTGTTTGCCTTCGTTGGTCTGTCATGTTTCTTTGCTACTGAGCAATTGTCTTACCAACGTGCTCTCTCGCCAGTTGAGATTGCCGCTTTGGCAGCTGCGGAAGGTCTTTCAGCTATTGTTATAGATGACCCTTATTTTGGCCGAATCGGCCTCAGTGATTGCTCCACTGGTGGAACCGCTGGAATAGATAGAGGAGATCGAACAGGTAGAACAGTTAGAAGCATAAACACAGTTTTGGCAATAGTAAGAGTTGAGCTAATCGTAGCTGACCTGCTGAGCAGCAACGAGCTTCGAGAGCATGCCCAATTCGATTATGTACAGGCGCGTCGAGCTGCTCTTTCTCTAGAAAGAGAGCTTTCTTCGTCACTTAGCAGTGGCAGTAATGGTGTTTTTTTAGATGCTTCTGGCCGACGGGTTAGCCCTTATGTCATGGCTATTGACTCATACAAGAAGGCCCTTCTTAGTGGGAAGACAGCAAACTCTTCTACTCAGCAACAATTACCTATTTTCGCTTTGCGCTGGAGTGCCAAGCAAGGCAGCACACTGACTCATATTCCAGCACCTTACAAGTTTGCTTTCTGTGATTCGAGTCAAGAATCAAATGATTGCTATTTGCCTGGTGTTGATGCTAGCTACAAAGACTGCCATTTTTACTTTGCTGCGGTGGGCGCACAACCATTACTTCTTGCGCCTCAAGAATTGCAGCCTGCCGATGGCAAGCATTTTAGTAGTCTGGTTTATGCCGAGGTGCCGAGTATTGACGGTCACGGTGGCAAGGCTTCTCATATTGCCTGCGTGCAGCCTAAGTCTTGTGCCTATGCACCAGGGCCAGTGCCTTTTGCCATCGAGCTCACTTCTGACTTGAATGGTGTTGTAAAACCAACTCAGTTACTACAAACCGATTTTGAAGACCGTAAATTGTGCACGGCATTGTTCAACTGGCTTAGTACAACTGGTGGGCGCCTCAATATCGAATCACTTCTTGATGTTCTCAATTGTGATCTCGCCGATTCTACTAAGAAATCCAAAGAGACTTATGTCAGCCTCTTTTGGCAAATTGATGAAAAGGGAGTTGTCTATCAGCCGAATTTGCCAGAGTCTCAAGAGGGTCTAAAAGGCGCTGGTGGTGAGATCAGACAATTAGTGGAAAGGAGTTCATCTGCACAAGCGCATCGGTGGCTGAAAGAAGGAAGTAGGTTCTACTAGACTGCGGGCTGCCAAGGTTCGCTGTCTGCGTTACCTTTAGGCTTTGATGTAAAAGTGTTAGCGTGCTAGCGCTAGCAATTTTGCTGAGCTACTAAAAGCCCATCCTTATTTGGCCTTCTGGCTTTTTACAACTCGATTAAGCATTTGCTAGGTCCTTGCATGATCTGTTCCTGCTTTGATAAGTCTTAGCTATTAACCTTCACTATTGACTCTTCACTATTCGGTCGACTCAGCCTATCCAGGACAAACCACTAATGCTCTTTCATGGCAGCTACTCAAAGAATTTCTTTGGTTAGTTACGTCGATCGAGCGATATTGCGTACTGGGAGTTTGTCTGGCTGCGACTCTTGATTTGAAATAGTTTCTCTGAAGGCTGCAAACCTTTCGTTTGGAACATTGGTTGGAATAAAGATATGGCTACTCGAAAACCTTCGGTCAGCAAGATCATTCTTGATATTAAACAATCGGCAGATACGGGAGCCGATCGTCGCGGCGGATGCATAGGCGGTAATTGTCGTCCCCACATAGTTGTTTGCCCTGGTTATGGTCGTGAAAAGTTTCCCTTCCCTGATGCCGCTACTTTGGTGGTGCGTGCCTTGGAGCGCATTAAGAACCAGCAAGCTGCTGCCAGTGAAAATGAAGACGGTTCTTCTCTCGATGACAATTCTGATGAAGAGCTTGATGAAGATGCGGATGTCGATTTTGCGCCTGCTATAAGCGGGCTTGAGTTGAAAACTCTTCAGCGAAAAAAACAATCTCAAATTTCTCCTAAGAACCCCCTCTTGGGGAAAGTGCAGGCACTTATTCCTAGTTTGAATTTGCCAGGCGAAGAAAGTGTCGATGCTACATTGCTTGTTGCCGCTGGTGGTTTAAGTGCTCTTCTTAATGACGGCAAATTTGATGCCATCGTTGCTGAGCGCTTTGATGCTCAATCGGCTCGAGTCAGTTGGGCACGCACTAATATGCATAGCAAATATTGGCCCGCCATTGATAGCCTTGCTGAACAGTTAGAGCAATTACGTACCGTTTATCTCGCATCGCTTCCTCGGGCAGTCGATGGCTTGCGTGCATATAATCCAGAAGTGCCTGAGAGTCAATTGCTTGAAGTCGCTATCGACGCTTTAGATGAGGAGCTAACACCGATAATTGATATTCTGCGTATCTGGACTGATGCCTTCTCTCAGGCCCGCAGTGGAAAGTACAATGAGCTTGCTTCCATAATATTTTGCGTGGAACAAGCTCACTATCTTTTCGAGGGAACAGATCCATCTTCTACAGCTTCGGCCGAGGTCAAGGCCCGCCTCAACACTCTGATATTTGAGATAGGCTGCGTCTATGTTGCTCGCTTCAGTAGTGCCGGACCGGCAACTCTTCCTGCTGGCCCTGTTGGGGCACATGCCTTTGAAGTGCCCCATGATGAGCGCAATGTCATTGCCATTATGCTTATTCTCTATATGCATGAATTCCGCCACGACATCTTTCATGATGTGGTTGGTTTGGGCTCAGAATTAATTGCCGTCTTGGCGCGGGCAATTACCGATGCTTCTAAGAAGGGTGAATTAGTGCTCTCTCAGAAGACTGTAAGTATTGGCAAACAAAAAGTGCCGTTGTTGAATTTGTTGATCAAGTTTGTTGTTGATACTATCGGCGAAGTTGATGCTGACATTTCTGGTGGTGTCTTGTTGTGTGGACCAGCATACCTCTATAACATGGTCAGCACCTTCTGCGCTTTTAACTCGCAAGAAAAAGGCATTTTCAATACAGAGCAGCTTTTGCGCACAGAGTCTTACTATGAATTTAGTGAAGGTAGTGGTGGTGGCCAGGCATTGAGCTTTTTGCCTCATCCGCCAGATTACATACGCGCCTACATAGTGGCTGCTGCTTTAGACGAAATTGGATTTGTCAAAGAAGCTAAACAGTGCCGCAAACTAGCTGATCAGGCAGTAGGGGCGGGAAATTTACCCGAGGTAATTACTTGGAAGTGCCTAAGTGGTCAACCTGAACACTCAGACATCGTCATTGCAGTTGAAGATATCAAAGCCCTCGCCCCGGTTGTCGCTAAGGCCCTGATTCGCACGCCGCTTAAGTCTTTGGGGGGTGTCTCTAGTATTGAGATCACTAACTGGACAGAAGAGCGCGAAGAACGAGCGCAGTACTTGGCTCGTTTAATTATGGAGGATAAGTCTGAGTTGCCCACTGACAAGGGCCATATTCATGTCACTTACGTTATTTCGGCTGCCACCTATGCTTTTTGGGGTCTTTGTAAGTCAGGCTATCAGCCTCGCAACGCCGCTGCAATTGTGCAGCGTAATGCTCTTTGCATGATTGAACAAGTGCGTGATCGTTTCGAGAAGCGCATTTCTCAAGTGTAGCTTAAGGCGCCGTTGGTGCTTGGCTGCTTCTCTTACTTGCCAAAATTCTCTTATTTACCAAAGCAGTGGTTGTCTCGTTCGAAACAACCATTGCTGTTTCATTCAATAAAACTGGAGTTTTTTTATGGACAGTTCAAGCTTAATCAAATTATCTGGTGCTGAGCTTCTCGTTCAGTGCCTAATTGCCAACGGTGTCGATACCGTGTTTGGCATTCCTGGTGAGAGCTTTCTTGCTCATCTAGAATCGATGCGAGGGCATCAAGACAAGATTCAATTTGTGGTCAATCGTCATGAGGGTGGAGCCGCCTTCATGGCTGATGCTTATTCAAAGGTTACAGGCAAGCCTGGGGTATTGTTTGTCTCTCGCTTTCCTGGTGCCACCAATGCCAGTATTGGTATCGGCGTAGCCGGTGAAGATTCTTCACCATTGGTCTTGTTCATTGGTCAAGTAGATCAAGCAGTTATGGGACGGCAGTCTTTTCAAGAAATTGACTATTCTCATTTCTTTGGGGATATGACCAAAGCGGTCATGCAAATTACAGATGCAGGGCGCATTCCTGAAATAGTAGCTGCTGCTTTTCAATTGGCAACATCGGGTCGTCAGGGGCCAGTGGTTGTGGTTTTACCCCATGATGTGCAATTGCATGAGGTGACACTCACTTCTTCTTCTTCTTCTTCTTCTTCTCTGGTTCGCGGTTACCAGCCTGCTGCTTCCAGTCCTAGTTCTTCTGCTATCACGGCTCTATGCGCCATGCTGCGTGCCTCTGAGCGGCCCATTATGATTGTTGGGGGTAGCGGCTGGTCGTCTCCGGCTCAGTCTAAAATGATTGATTTTGCTGCGAACAATCACATTGCTGTGGTGACCGCCTCACGCCGCAATGATCTCTTTCCTAACGATCATCTCAACTATGCAGGGGTCGCAACGGTTGGCATTAATCCTCGTTTGGCTGATCGCATCAAAAACAGCGACCTCATTATTGCTTATGGTTGTCGCCTTGATGAGATGACGACGGCGCGCTATACGCTTCTAACGGTGCCAACACCAAGCCAGAAAGTGATTCATATCTATCCTGGTTTGGCAGATTTAGGTCGTGTTTATCAGGCTGATTTGGCAATCAATTCTGGCGTTGCCGAGATGGGTACGGCCCTCTTTGGTTTCAACAATTTGTATGATAGCAATAAGCTTGAAGCTCGTAAGGCTTGGGTTGATTCTGCCCACCAAGACTATCTCAGCTTTTTACAGTACGACGGTAGTGATTTAGAGCTTGACCTCTCAAAAGTGGTTAAGACCATGCAGGCGATGCTGCCCGCTGATGCGATTATCGCCAATGGTGCTGGTAATAATGCCCAGTGGTTAGATCGTTTCTATCGGTATCGTAGTTTGCACACCAAGCTCACCTCTGTCTGTGGTTCAATGGGCTACGGTGTACCTGCGGCCATTGCCGCTAAGCTTGTTCGCCCTGAAACTGCGGTGGTTTCGTGGAATGGGGATGGTTGCTTTCAGATGAACATGAATGAATTGATTTTGGCGGCCTCAAGGCGGCTAAAAGTGATATTCATTATTGTAGAAAATGGTGTCTACGGCACTATTCGCCAGCACCAAGAAAAGGCTTATCCCTGCCACAAGTTCGGCACTGATATCGACAATCCAGACTTCTTGCTCTTAGCGCAGGCTTATAAGTGCTTGGGGCAGCGCATCTCACGCACAGAAGAATTCGCTGCAGCATTTCAAGCGGCCCTTGATTATGACGGACCTTCCATTCTTTCTTTGCGGGTCTCGCCTGATCTTCTTTCACCGAGTGAGCGTATTTCTAGTTTGTGCACGGTTGCCCAGAATGTTTCTGAAACTGCTTTTGAAAGCGCAATTGAAAGCGCAGTTGAATAGGGCTAGCGGGGTGATTGATTTAGGTTAGTGGTTTAGCTAATAGGCGAGGCGTGGTCGCGCAAGCTTTCGCCCCGTCTTTCTTGCACCTAAGTGCCGCTTAATCACTTAACAGTGCTGCCTTTATGCCGCAATCCTAAGCCTGACAACACTTCACTCACCAGTACCTATGTCAGCGATTGTTGCAACTACCCCCCTGACAATGCTTGCATAGTGATATTCAGAGATTTCCCCCAACCATTCTTATCGAGGTCAGTTAACTAGCTATTCGCTCCTATTTCTAGCCGCACTAGCTTTACTCGATTTGATATTGCCATTGGCTGAACACCAATCTTTTACCAGTACCAAACTATTCCAAAAGAGGAAGCATGATATCTCAACATTTCATCGACCCATCGCCCATGGGCTGGCTGCGCTTTTCTCCCGATTTGCGATATATCTGTATCGGTGGGCCGGCAGAAAAATTTCGTCTCTACAGAGAGGCCGGCAACCTTTTAATGCGTGTTGCTCTTACTCCTGAACCTAAAGGCGCCGACGTTGCCTTTAAGACTGTAGATGGAGTTTGCGTTGGTTTGGCTCTTCTTACTTATGACTTAAATCCACGAGTGATTTTTGTTGACCTGACTCAAAACAATCTAACCTCTTTGAATTACTCAGCGGTGCAAATTGCGGGGGCTTCGACAATTGCCTATACAAATGATGGTGACAAATTGCTCATTGGCTTGGCTAACGGAGTGATTCTTGAGTATGCTGAGCCGCTTCTAGAAGATGGTTCAAACTACGCCCGCACCTTTCAGCTGCCCTCTGAAGCTCCAGTGCTCAAGATTTTACCCGCAGAAGAGGATGGAGTGTTTCTCGCTTACAACGATTATGGCCAGTTGTTTTGCATTACTCCTTCTGAGACCTTTGAGATTTTTGATGTCGACGGCGGGCCCTTAAATCTTAAGCTGGTTAAACACCATGCAACTATGCCTTTTCTAGCCGCTGTTCTGCAGGATGGTGCGCTGTTCATCCGCGATTTGTTAAACGGTATGGCGCTAAAGCTGGCTTTAGTCGATTCTAAAAAAGAAGTGATTTCGCTCTCTTTCACGCCACAAGGCGGCATTGTTGTTGCCACCGAAGATGAGGTCGTTCAGATTTCACTCTTTGTTGAGCGCTCTGCCAGCGGTGAAGAGCAAATCAAGTTCGAGTCCACATTCCTCTATGCCATGTCTAGTTCTAAGCCTATAGTGGCTGCCGAAGTAGCAGAGGTTGATGGTGCGCAGTCTATGCTGGTGCTGCATAACTAGAGTTGATTGCATACGTTTTTTGAGCAGGCTTGGAGTGTTTTATCCAGTCTGCTTTTCCCATTGCCTATTTATATTGGAGTAAATTCCATGTCTGAACAAATGAGAAATGATGATGCAGCTGCAAAAGTTTTGCAGTTTGCCAAGGAATACGCGAAAGGCATTGCCGGTGGTGCTGTTACCACAGGTCACCTTTTTTATGCTTTGGTTAGTTCCAAAACAAGCTTGAGTACTATCTTCAAGCCTTTTGGCATTTCGGCCAAAGATGTTCAAAAGGCTGTTCTTGCTGTTGATAAGCAGCTCCAAGATGCCGGTCCTGAAGAATATGAAGGTTCTCAAGAATATGCTGGTCCAGCGCGCAATGCTCTCGAGCGTGCCGCTCAGGTCGCGAAAGAGCGCAAGGCTGAGCTGGTTACCCCAGCTGATATTCTGCTAGCTTTGTTGCCAGCTAAAGGGGCGGAAGTGCTTGATAGCGACGACTTCATGGCGGTTCTAGCAGCTCTTACAATTGATGCTGAGCAATTGCGTCAGGCTGTGCTTACTCAGCTAGAGAAAGAAGGCTCAGCAACTTCTGGTGCTTTGGCTAAGGGCACGATTGCTACTCCTACCTTGGAGAAATATGCTCGAGATCTCAATGCCTGGGGACGAGAAGGCAAGCTTGCCCCTTGCACCTGGCGCGGTGCTGAAATTGCCAAAATCATTGAAATTCTAGGTATGCGCCTGCAGAATAACCCAGTATTAGTGGGTGAAAATGGCGTAGGTACAGTATCGGTGGTTGAAGGGCTAGTGCTTCAGATTCTCAACGGCGATGTGCCAGAGAGTCTAAAGGGCGTGCGTATCTTCCAAGTAGATATGGGTTCAATCACCGCTGGTTCTAAATATCGCGGTGAGTTTGAAGAACGGCTTGGTAAGATTGTCAAAGAAGTCACAGAAGCTGGCAACATCATCTTGCTTATCGAAGATCTTCACTCGATTGTAGGTGCTGGCCGCATCGAAGATGGTGGTGCTGACGCCACTAGCTTTCTTAAGCCACTTCTTGCCCGAGGTGAGCTGCGTTGCATTGGTACTACTTCGCCTGATGAGTATCGTACTCATATTGAGCGAGACACCAACCTCAATGGACTCTTTCAACAAGTGCCAGTGGCAGAACTAAGTGTCGAAGACACAGTGGTCGCCCTGCAGGCGGTTAAGGGGCTCTACGAAGCTCACCATGGTGTCAAATACACCGATGAAGCTTTGAAAACTGCTGCTGAGTTATCGAAGCGCTACCTTTACGGAACTAAACTGCCAGGGAAGTCGATTCAATTGATTGACCAGGCCGGTTCTCGTACAAAGAATGCTCGCAGTGCCAATAAAGTAGTGGATGGGCCTGACATCATCGATATTGTCGTTGGCGAGACTGGACTTCCTCTTGCTAGCTTGACCAAAACAGAAACAGAAAAGCTCCTTGCTATGGCGGATACTCTCCATGAGAGCATTATTGGTCAGGCCAAGGCTATAGACTCTATTCACGCTGCTTTCTTGCGCTTACATGTTGGGCTCAAGTCGCCAGACCGTCCAATTGCTTCTTTTCTCTTCATCGGTCCTACTGGTGTTGGTAAAACTGAAGTGGCACGTGCTTTGGCTCAGTATCTATTTGACACGCCAGATGCCTTGGTGCGCCTTGATATGTCGGAGTATACCGACGCCAGTAGTGTTTCTAAATTGATAGGCACCAGTGCTGGTTATGTCGGCTACAAAGACCCTGGACAGTTGACCGAGCCCATTCGTCGCCGACCATACTCGGTCTTACTCCTTGACGAATTTGAGAAAGCGCATCCTTCTGTCTGGAATTTGCTTTTACAGGTGCTAGACGCCGGTCGATTGACCGACGGTGCTGGCCGTACAGTGGATTTCAGAAATGTTGTGGTGATTGGTACGAGTAATGTTGGCTCGCAAGTGATTCGTGGAAATCTCGTCCAAATTGGCATCAAAGTGGCGGTGGCTCAACCGGCTGCAACCAAAGGTGATCGCAAGAGCGAAGTCTTAGAGAAAGAGTTAGCCAAAAAGTTCGTTCCAGAACTTCTTAATCGCTGGGATGAAATTATCGAGTTCCAGCAGCTTGATGAGTCAGAACTTGAAGCGATAGTTAATCTCTTGGTGCAAAAACGATTTGCTGATTTGTTGACCACCCGCAATCTGCGAGTGCGACTCGATAGTAAAGCAGCTGCTTATATCGTTAAGCTCGGTGATCCTGCTTATGGTGCTCGCCCCCTTGGTCGTGCCATGCAGAAACTCATCGAAACGCCTCTTGCAATTGGAATTCTCCGCGGTGAGTTGATCGATTGTGACGTGCTTGTCGTGCTTGAGAATGACGAGCTTGTCCTCAAGAAAGTTGATCGAATCTAGCCCTCAATGATCACATTCTAGCCATGAATTGCGGGCGCTTCTCTATATGGGCGCCCATTTTCTTTTTGCACAATTTAATTTTGGAGACTTTTACCATGAGATGGGAAACTAAGATTGATTACGGCTATGCTTCTACTAGCCCCTCCGGTAACGGCCAGCACTCAGTGCCGTTCTTTAATCCCACTATTCGTAAACCTTTGCCAGGTGGTGGAGAAATGGCTACTGATGCCACTAGCGAGTTGCTCGCTCAACGAATTGTGATTTTCGCTTATCCGTTCGATGACACTGTAGTGACGCAAATCAGCAATCAACTGTTGTACCTCGATAGCATTGGTAGCGAGGACATCACAATGTACGTCAATTCTGGCGGTGGCAGTGTTACTGCAGGCTTTGCCCTTTATGACATCATTCAACAACTGCGCAGCCCAGTGAGCACTATTGGTATGGGGATGTGTGGCTCAATGGGAGCCTTCCTTTTGTCTACAGGTGCTGCTGGCAAGCGTTTCGTTTTACCTGGAACAACTGTAATGATTCATCAGCCGTCCTACGGTACCGATGGCAAAATCACTCACATGGCCGCGCATATGAAGTGGGCTACTGTTCTCTATAACCGCTTGATTGGCACAATGGCTGTACATTGTAATCGTTCTTTTGAGGAACTTGAAGAAGCAATGAAGGAGGATAATTTTCTCTCTGCTGAGGAAGCGCTTGCACTTGGCTTAATTGATGGCATTTTTCCTGCACCCGAAGGTAAGGCTTACCTAGTCCCTCGCCAGCCTCAAACAGGCATTTTATGTAGAACTTACAATTCGAAGTAATTACTGCTGGTTGCTTTCCTTTGCAAGCTACACACACCGCAAGAGGAGTCGATCCTTATCACTCCTCTTGCTCTTTATTCAAAAAATTTTGGAGCATATTATGTCTACACAAATGGGCTCAAAGCCTGATGTTCTTTCGCTCAATTTAGCTGATAGCATTGCCAACCAAGCTTTGGGTTTTTCTCACACTTTAGCTCAGCTTTGTCTGCGTCCGCATAAGCCTGATGCCGTAACAGAGTTGCGAAGAGCAATGTCACTGTTGCCAGTGAATCAAGAAAAAGTTGAAACTGCCCTTGAACCGGCCCCTGAAACTTACGATATCAAACTTGGCAAAAAAGATGCTTTCGAGCTTGGCTCTTTGCAGCTAAGTAACGAAGAGGCTCTTGCTCTTTGTTATCGATTGCGAGTCGAGCTTGGAAGTTTTCGCCCCCTTGGAGCCGAGATTATTCACAGCGCTATGCATACTCGCGCGCAAGTCGAGTCAACTATGAAGCAGATCTTGCTAATAGATTGGTCGACCCAGGCTTGGAATAGCCTGCTAATGCAGACTGTAAGTCGTTACTATACGTTCGTCTTGTCGATTAGCCGATTTTCGTCTGCTTTTTCTGAGGCTGACGAGGACAAATCAGAGAAATTCAAACTTCTCATTCAAGAAGAACTAGTACCCGAGTGCCACAAAATTGCCTCAAGTTTGATTCGGACATATTTGCCAATGGTTTTCACTACTAAAGAGAGTCTTTTGGCAGATGGCTCTGAAAATCTAAAAGAGTTAGACAGGCTATTGAAAGTGGCTCAAATGCCATTGTTTAACTTCTGTTTGTTTAAGGCCTTCAAAACTCTTCCTATGCAGACTAGAGATCTCTTGGCCGACAAAGAAGATCTTAGCGATGTGCGAGATGCTTTACCCCAAATCTTCACCTCCTATGTTGATGGCTTGAAGAGCCAAGGACATAAGAACTTCGAGATGTCCGAGTCGAGTCACTACTCGCCAGATAACTATCTTGTCGTGCCTGAGTTTGCCGCTCTAGTTGACTTTCTCAAAGAAAGTGGTGAATTCACTGGGCTTGATCTATTGATTCTGCTCAATTACACAGAAGTCGTCTTGACTGTGAGCTTGCTCAAGATCGACTTGATAGAACAGGTATTAGACTCAGGTGAAAAGCAACTCGCTGGGTCCCTTAGCCAGTTTTACTCAGCTCTCACTTCTGCTTGCAGCAAGCTTTCGTTTAGCAATTCGCAGCTCGTTAATGAGTTGCGTCAACAATAAAATACACTAGGTGTCAAAATGTCATTTCAAACCAAACCCTATCTTTTCCCGTCCATCACTGTAGCCGTCTTGGGGTACGCTGCTTATCGAGTTACTAAACAGCAACTCGATAGTGGCTACTTCATGCTTACTGATACCAGTCTATACCTGCTCGGTGACCCCGGTTTTACCGCTGCTGATTTAGCCGCGGCTGTCGTTTCTTTTGCCGAGGCTCTTACTCTTGCACCCGAGGCACGAGTTTCTGCCAACAAAGACGATGAAGTTACCTCTTCTCCATCCCCCTCAGCTTCCGCTCTGGCTGTTGCCACTGAGGCTGCACCTGAAGTGGCATCTCAAGCTGCGCAAGATGAAGACATTCCACCAGAGTTTGCTGATCTGCTCAAACGTCGCCCCGAAGAATACGCCACTGTTGTAGAGGCCTTTCGCCAGGCTTACGCTGACGGTCGCGTTGTCGCCATGAAAGATGTTATTTGGCGCAACTACAGGATTGTTAGCTAGAGCATAAGTCTGATCTGCAACTAGTTCTCTTTAGTGCACTCTAGTTAAACCTAGAGAAATATTCTGAAAGGCTAAATGACTTCGGTATGTTAACCGAAGTCATTTGCCTTGTTTATTAGAAATTCTGTTCGCCTATCGCCTATGGGAGGCATAATTATGGCTAACGAACGTTTCACCCAAGCAGCACTCAATGTCCTTGAGTTTGCTAAACTTGCTGCTCTGCGACGAGAAGCAGCAACTGTCGATACCGATGATCTAGTTTATGCAATCGCCTTAGAGCAAAAATCCAATGCTGCACGCGCCATCCTTGAGTTCATCGGCGATTATCACAAGCTTGAGGAGCTGCTATTTACGTCCAATGGGTACTCTCCTGCCCAATCTCAACCTAGCCGAAGCCGTCGAGGTTCAGGTACCGTTCCTCCGTTAAATAGTTTTGCCCATGATGTCATTCAGCGAGCGGTGGATATAGCCAAGCAGCAAAATGCTGCTTTGGTTGGACCAGAACAAATCTTGCTTGGAGTTCTTTTTGATTCTTCCAACTTGGGCTCTAAGCTTCTGATTAAGGCCGGTGTTGACCTTGCCGCTCTAAAGACTAAGTTGAGAGGCAGTAATGCTACTCTTGCTAATGACAATTATGATCCCCGTTATGGAGCAAAGTATGGACCTAATACTAGCCATGCTCATGCCTTGACTGCTCCGGTGGCTCGGACCAAAGAGTTAGACAAGTACACCACCGACTTCACTGAGCTTGCTCGTCAAGGTAAGATTCATCCTGTTTATGGACGAGACTCTGAAATCCTCCGTATTATCGACATACTTGGTTTACTGAAGAAGAATAATCCGATCATTATCGGTGAGCCAGGCGTGGGTAAGACAGCCATTATGGAAGGTCTTGCTTTGCGAATTATCGAAGGTAAAGTACCGCCAGTGCTGCGAAATGCTCGCATGTTATTGCTTGATGTTGGCTCCCTACTAGCTGGCACCACTCTTCGTGGTGAGTTTGAAGAACGAGTCAAGGTTGTTATTGATGAGGTGAAAAAAGCTGGCAATATTGTGCTGGCTATTGATGAGATTCATACTGTTGTTGGCGCTGGGGCGGCTCAGGGCACATCTGACCTGAGCAACATGCTAAAAGCTGCTCTACAGGATGGTCTTCGTCTGGTTGGTACTACCACTCTCGAAGAGTATCGCCGCATTGAAAAAGATCAAGCTCTGGCGCGACGTTTTCAAGCGGTTGTGGCAAAAGAGCCTGATATTAACAACACAATTGAGATTGTAAAAGCTTTGAAGCCCCTCTATGAGGATCATCATCGTGTAGAAATCTCAGATTCCATAATCGAGTTAGCCGCAAAACTTTCAGAGCAATACATCTCAGACCGCAATCAGCCTGACAAAACCATTGATGTCATCGATCAGGCCGGTTCGCACCTGCGTCAGACTGCCTTAGATGATGCTGTGCTGACCATGACTGAGCAAGATGTATCTGCTGTTGTGTCTCGCATTAGTGGGGTACCAGTAACTCAACTGACTAAAAGTGAGCGCGAAAAACTACTTGGTCTTGAAGCGATTTTGCACCAACGGGTTATTGGCCAGGAGCAAGCGGTTAAGGCAGTATCTGCTGCTATGCGTCGTGCTGGCACAAGGCTCAAAGCTAAAGGTCGACCAATTGCTAGCTTTATCTTTTCTGGACCAACCGGTGTCGGTAAAACTGAGCTAGCTAAGACTTTGGCTAAGGTTATGTTCGGCTCCGAAGATAAGATGATCCGCCTTGATATGTCGGAGTATATGGAGCGCCACACTGTCTCTCGACTGGTTGGTTCCCCTCCCGGATACGTTGGCTATGATGAAGGTGGGCAGCTAACCAAGGCCGTGCATCGCAACCCGTATACGGTTGTGCTTTTCGATGAAATTGAAAAGGCTCACCCTGATGTCTTCAATGTTCTCTTGCAAGTGCTTGATGATGGACGTCTGACCGATTCGCAGGGGCGAACAGTCGATTTCAAAAATACAGTGATCATTATGACTACCAATGTTGGTAGTTCAGCTATTGAAGGTAAGAATCAAGGTCTTGGTTTTGACTTTGAAAGCAAAGATGCTAAGGCTAAAGTCGAGAGCCTGTATCAGACAATCAAGGAGAAGGTCCTAACTACTCTCAAGCAATACTTTCGCCCAGAGTTTCTAAATCGGATCTCTGAGACGATTGTCTTTCGTTCTTTAGAGAAAGAGCAGCTCTACGAAATCATCGATGTCTTGTTGCTTGAAACTCAAGAATCTCTGGCTGAGCAGGGAGTGTCTATCTCACTGACTGCCAATGCTCGCGATATTTTGATTAATCATGGCTACAGCGCTCAATTTGGTGCCCGGTCGTTGCAGCGCGCCATCACTGACTTGCTAGACGATGAACTAGCTATTTTACTGCTTGAAGACCAGCCTGCTCCAGGTACGGTTATTGAGGTAGATGGGTCAGACGGTGTGCTTGCTTTTAAACAAGTTATACCAAGCACCCCTGTGGTGGCCGAAGAAGCTCAATAACCGCTTGAGCCATCAATGGCATTTTTGCAAGGCTCTGCCAGATTCTCTCTGGTAGAGGCCTTTCTGCCTAGGCCCCTATAGTCGATTTAAAGTAAACATTATCTGGCGAGTCCAGAGGACGAACAATATGGTTGCGAATTTGATTCGTAAAGCTGACCAAATGGTTGAACTCGACGTTTTTTTCGTCGACCCGTTTTTAACCGATGAGCCTGGTAGCGGCAATCCTGCTGCTGTTTGCATTGTCGATATGCCCTTGGCCGATCTGACAATGTCGTATATTGCCCAGTATCTAAACCAGTCAGAGACGGTTTTCGCTCGCAAGAAGGCCTCCGGAGAATGGGATTTGCGCTGGTATACTCCGGCTGGTGACTCCATCTCTCCTGGTGGTAATGGCACTGTGGCCTTGGCGTATGTTTTGTTGAACTTAATAGAGCCGGAGCTTGCACGTGTTCGCTTAACATGTCGCTTTTCACAACTAGATTCTTGGGCTGAGAAAAAAGATGATTTAGTTACTGTGGTATTGCCGTCGGTATCGGCTACTCAAATCACCCCTGAGTTTCGTTATATCCTTTCTCAATCTTTTAGTGGCTATGAACCTCATAGCTACCTTATTGGGGAGCAGGATCTCATCATGGTCTTTGATAGCGAAGATGAGATTCAAGATATGACTCCAGATTTCAGTCAGTTGGTACAAACCAATTATGTGGCCTATATTGCTACAGCAAAAGGTAATCGTGGTGGCTTTGTCTATCGTACTTTTCTCACTTCTGAAGGCAAGCGCAAATGGGAAGACCCTGTATCGGCGCGAGCCCTTATGAACCTAGTTGCTTATTGGAGCCTATTGCTTGGCGGGAAACAGGATATTCTTGCCCAGTCTCTCTCCAAGCGCGGTGGTGAGGCAAATTGTCGATTAGCTGATTGCGATGGCAACAATTGTGTTGTTGTCACTGCCAAATGTGCCTTTCGCAGTGGCCCCAATCGCTTCTACTTTGATGCTCTTGGTGGCGAATTTAGCAGTGACTCTGCTCAAGATCCCTTTATTTGGCGCTAGGCCATGACTTCTAGCCATTTAATTTTAGGACAAATGTATGGACAGCAAAAGCAAAAATCCAACAATCCAATCTCTAGGTTGTGTTTTGGTTTGCCCACTTTCTGGTGTGGCTCCCGAGCATTTGAGTCGTGATATGGAGGAAGTTGCCTCTAACATCAATCAAATGCTCAATTCTAGTATTTTGAAGTTTGACTATTTCTCGCCCGGCGATTTCTGCTTAGACTCGGCCGGACATATCTACAATGCTTGGTTTGAGGTTTTAGCCACCGGTGAGAAATTTCCCATGGCAGTGCTCGAGTCTGAGCAATGTATCTCTGAAGAGTTCAATTTATGCGTTAAGCCTGACTGGTTCGATGGTTCCATTCGTTGGATCGGACCGGCACATAAACGCGCCTTTCAAGAAGCTTTACTGGCTTGGACAGATCGGCAGTTCGCTGCAAAAGCTAATCCAGCTGCTTAGTCAAATTACATTTATCTGTAAACGCCATGGAGAAAATGCATGATTATTCATGCCTGCTTTTAGTCATTGATATGCAAACCTGTTTTGACACTGCCAAAGACCCGGTTACCGTCAGCTCTGTCGTCGAGGAACTTCAGTTTGCCCGGGCCTTTGGCAATCCGGTGGTGGTTGTCACCTTTAAAGGTCAGGGGGAATTAGTTGCGGGCGTCAAAGAACTGATCGAGCAGTTAGACTCACAGGTAAGCATAGTCTTTGTTGAAAAGACAACGGATGACGGGTCAGCTCTTGTTGCTCAAGCTTTGACTGAGGCTGGAATTGCGCCACCTCAACGTCTGCGTGTTTGCGGCGTAAATATCAACTATTGCCTCAAAGAAACAGTGACAGGTTTGTCTATTCTTCTTCCGCAAACTACAATCGAAGTGGTCGCCAGTGGTTGTAATTGTGAGAAGGGGCGTGATTTCACCCATTTCGGTTCTTTTCCTAACGTGCAGGTTCTGAGCGAGCCGGAGCAATCTGACCAGCCGGATGAACTGATCTCGGCTGTCGCCTCCAATCACATTACAGACAGCAGAGGTGATATTGCTTCGCCAGGCTTACACTCTCGTGCTAGCTTCTGCGATCTCGTTCTAACCATGTTTTTGGCACTAATACTAATTCTAATGGTCCCTAAGGTAACGACTCCCAGGCTCTCTCGTCTAGCGAATCCGCCGCTCGTGAGGACCCATTAAGTAGCGAATAGTATCTCGGTGCACATCCAGTAGAAGGCTTTGAGCTACCTGTACAAAAGTGTTTAGAGCGTCAGCGCGTTAATGTTTTGCTGCGCTTGAATAACCTCTTGCCGGCAGAGCAATGCCAGTTCCCTGCTCTCTAATCACAAACTGAACAATCTAAACATTGAGCAGTCTGTTAGCTGCAGATTTCTCAATGCTGTTAATTTATCTAGTGACAACTATGAACAGTAGCATCACAAAAAAAACGCGCTCCCTTGGTAGTAGTGAAGTGGTCACTTTTGAAAGCTATGAAGATTTCTGCCAATTCATTGCTCAAATCACCGTTGAGTGTTTAGATAATCACTCTTTACACTCTCTAGCGCGACGCTTCAATATTGGTTTACCCACTGGTGGTACTCCCATTGGTATTTATAGCGAGCTAACTGAGATTCTTTCGCATGCTCAGAAACAGAAGCTCAATTGCTTTGGTTTAGATGAGTATCTTGATGTGGAATTTTTGCAGAGCTACTATTATTTCCTGTGCCAGCATTTCTATGAGCCCAACGAAATTGCTCTTGATTATCGACATCGGCCAGAGCAATATGTGAAAGCCGAAGGTCAGTACGATGAGGTCATAAAGGCTTATGATGGGCTTGATCTTGTCTTGCTAGGACTCGGTGATAATGGACACATTGCCTTCAACGAACCTGGCAGCGTTGCTTCATCTGTTACCAGGGTGATTGAACTGTCTGATGTCACCAGAGCTGCAAATAGTCGCTTCTTCGAGTCTCTCGATAGCGTGCCGTTCAGAGCCGCTACTATGGGCATTGCTACTATCTTAGAGGCCAAGAAGATTGTTCTCGCTGTTCATGGTGAATCTAAACGGCAGGCTCTAATTGATGCATTTACTGGGCTAGTGAGCCCCAATAATCCTGCCAGCTTTTTGCAGCTGCACCCTGATGTTGAGATATTTACTGATTTTGCGCTCTAACTAATAGCGAATTATTTTGAAGCATCCTTGGCGGTGCTTTTTTTCTTTCTTGATTTTGAATTAGACCAGTCAACTCGAATTCGCGCATTGAGTTGATCTTTCCATTCTGCGCAAATACATAAGAGGCAACATGAGTACAACACTAATAAAGGGTTCCAATACCCAAGTTCCCAGTCAACTGCTAATTGTCCGAGTCAGTCACGCGGGTGTTATGACAGACCTATTTGCCATATTGCTAGGTCAAGGTGAAATGGTTAGCTCAGAGAATGATTTCATTTTTCACGGTCGGCAATCCTCTTCTGATGGTTCGGTGCGCTACTCTAATAAGACCGCTGCAGATGGCCGCTATAACCATAGCTTCAGCGTTGACTTGAAGAGTGTTCCTTCTTCGATCGAGCGTATAAAACTTGCTCTCGCTATTGATGCGGCGACAAAAACCTTTGCTGATGTTAAAGACCTAATAATTTCGCTTTACGATAGCTCTGGCGCTGAACTTGTTAGTTTTAAAGCCGAAGGTACTGATGAGAATGTATTGATTGTGGCTGAGTTCTATCGCCGAGATGGTGCCTGGAAAGTACGCCATATTGCCCAGGGCTATACGGGAGGTCTTGCTGCCACAGCCGCTCAATTTGGCATTGATGCTGCTGCTAGTAAGCGCATTGCTGCTATTGACTCTCCAGCACCAGTTACAGCCGCAGCTGTTCTGCCTGCAAAAGCCGAGGGTAAGATTAGTCTTTCAAAGACTGAGCAGGTTACCGCTCAGTTGGAGAAGAGCGGTTCTCGCTTATTAAGCCTGCAGAAGGCTGCAGGGATTTCCCTGCAGAAGCACAAGGTCGAAGCCCGAGCCAAAGTGGTAATGGTGCTCGATGCTTCTGGTTCAACTCGGCGCATGTGGCCGGCAATTATGCAGGGTGTTACTGACCGCCTTGCTACCTTGGCTCTTAACCTCGATGACGATGGTGAACTAGAGCTCTGGGTCTACGCTACTGAGTTTCGGAAGATGGCCACAGTCAATCTTGCCAATTTGGATGGCTATATTGCTCGTCTTCAGCAAGGTGGAGATGGCTCTATACCTGCCCATGCTGTAAACAACAGCGCTAAAGGAGGCTGGTTTTCTTCTTCTTCTTCTTCTTCTTCTGATGGATATGTTATCCCCGGATTGGGTTATGACAACAATGAGCCACCAGTGATGGAGGCTATTTTATCAGTGTGTAGTAAAACTGATAGTTTGCCTAAGCTGGTGCTGTTTGTTACCGATGGTGGTATCGATAAAGATCCGGCCATTGAAGAACTGCTCATAGAAGCTTCGCACTATCCCATTTTTTGGCAGTTCGTTGGTCTTGGCGGTAGCGGCTATGGAGTGCTAGAGCGCTTTGATAAAATGGAGGGGCGATATGTAGACAACGCTGGTTTCTTTGCCTTGGACGATTATCGTTCAATTGCAGATGCTGAGCTGTACAGTCGTCTTATAAAAGAATTTCCATTATGGCTGCAAAAGGTCATAGCACTCGGCATGCTCGCCTAGTCTAATCTAAATTGAGAAAGAAGGCACCTGAACGCAGGTGTCTTCTTGTTTTCATTATGTCTATTGCTGTTCTCGATATCAGAAACTAGGCTATATCTCGCTTTTTTAGCTGAAGATATTTTGCCTGGATATTGGCTACAAAATTAGCTGTTAACTCTGACACTTTGTTTGGGTCAACTGCCGCGTTTGCTTCTCTTGATGAGTAAGAAACGCAAATTTGGCCTAGCCGATTGGAAGAATAGCGTTCACTGACGTCTGGGGCTGCTTGACCATAAATTGTTGATCCATCGTTCATAGTGATAGCCCCTTGTGTAGAAAAATGCCATGTCAGCCGCTCTTGTTGTTGTTCCTTAACCTCTGAGAGCAGTTTAATAGTGTCTTTGTGACAGTTCCATATCAAGATCAGCATTAGTATCAGTAACGCTCTTTGCAAACTTTTTTCGAAGGCTATTTCTGTGTGCCAACCAAAAGTAGCCTTCGTATCAATAAAATAGATGGAGAATTTCAATGAGAAACAGAATTGATGGTGCCTTCTTTGGATCACTGGCAGGGCTTACTGTTGGTGTCGTATTGAGTACAATCGCCTTTTGTTTTCTTCCAGTTTATCTTAAGCTGAATCCTCAGCTAGTTACCAATCTAGAGTTAATGAATGAAGTTTTCAGTAATTTTCTGGTCTACTTATGCACGTTCACTGGAATTGCAATGGTCTTAGGTATCGTCGTTGGGGCGGTAAAGCCTAAAATCTTCAACTAAATCGTTTTACTTAGCTGTTCTGCGCAAACACATAATGAAATTTCCCTCTGCAGAACAGTTGAGTATTTCGCCATTTTTCTGATTTACGCGCTTAATCCAAAGTGTTTCTAAACCATTGCCCATCACAAGAGTAAGTATTTGGGAAAAGGAAAAATATCTTGAATAGCTCACTTGAGTCAAATCTGTGCGTCTATAAAAATACTCTCCAAGTTCAAAGCCCTGCTTCTCTAAATTGTATTGAGAGTAAAGGCTCCCTATTTTAGGTCCCCAGCCGTTTCGGTCATCTATGTTGAAGAAATCGATGAGCACTATTCCACCAGGAGCGATGACCCTGAAGGCATTGCGTAGAAATCTATTTGCCGCATTATTGCTTGACCAGTGCTCACTGCAGCCCAGCGCCAAAATTAAGTTGTATTGTTCTGAAAGACTCTGGTTCGCAATATCCTGCCAATATTCCACTGCGGTTAAACCCCTGGCAGCGGCAAACTGAAGCATTTGCGTGGAAGCATTGCTGTTTGCTATTTCTAAAATGCATTCTTTGTGCTTGCGAACTAGCATCTCTTCGCGACGGCCAGTGCCAGGGGTGATCGACAATATACGACTAGGTCTTGTCTGTTTTATGCCAACACCCAGAATTTCGCTAATAAGCTGATCTGCCAACAAATCTAGAGTACGGTTGTAGTGACATAACTCTGGGGTCAGTTGCGTATACTGATCATAGGTTGATGCTGCAGCATCATAATACTCTCGAATAAGACTTTCGATTTCATTATTGCTTGGTCTTTTCGACGGAAACGGCTCCAGTTGAAAAAACTTAGAGTGAGATACTTCGCTTTTTGGAACCACCATTGAAAGTGCTTGCTTAGAACTGTTGCCTTTTAATCCAATCACTTTGGCGTGGCTATGTGAAATTTCGCTGCTCAATGGGAGTTCCTTACAAATTTTGATCCGCTGAAAAGACTATAGGGTCAATAGCGTGACAATTACATATCTATAGGCGAAGTCTGTTGAATTCGCTGCCAGAACTTCTTTCTTTTGGCTATTCAGCTATTCAGCTATTCAGCTATTCAGCTATATAGGTTTGCCTGTTCAAATAAATTGGAGAAACTATATTTCGCAAGCTTACTTCTTTTGCAATTCGCAGTAGACCAGTCGATTACAATGTTTGAAAAAGTAAAAGGAGCAGGTTTGCGCCTGCTCTTGATTTTACAAAATTGCATTTTAGGTGTTTTGTCACCCTAGCTATTTGGTCTCTATAGTGTTGTCTCTAGCGCAACCAAGTAATGGCTGCGGGCCGGCTGCCTGCTTTGGCGTGTAGGTTAAGCAACTCTATTATGTCTGCCTTTGGCACAGAAGAAGCGGCAACAGTTGTGTCTAGAACTTTGTTTGACTGCTTGGGAGTTAGCTGGGTGAAGCCGAAGCCCAACTTGAAGGTGTAGAACATTACAAGATTTGCTCTCAATTCTTCGATGAAGAAAATAGCTTGTTCTTCTGCCACTAACAACTCTTCATACCTGGTCGGGTCTAGTGACTCTGAATCTATCTGCTGTGAGCAGTAGCGAATAAATCGATCACTGCGCAGCCAGCCTTGCCAGACCAGATCGATTTGGTCAAAACTTGGCTGAACTAAGCTTTTGTTTAGTTGGCTAAGACGTTTGCCTAACGATCGTTGTAGTTGATGCTCCCCTTCAATTTGATTAACAACTTTCGCTAGTTCTAAGACGAAACTAAGACCTTCTCGGCAGCCATAAACATAGGCTTCCTCGCTGCTAATTTCCTGTTTATCTTGATTGTGTAAACGAGTGCCTGGTGCGAGGATATTGTGACTGAGAAAGGCTACTTTGATGTAATTTACGGCAGATAGGCGCTCTTCAAGGGTATTTTGTGCCAGCTTAAGGCCTTCGTCTAGAGACAATTTTGACAAAGCGTTGAGTAGATAAGAAACGCCGTCAATGATGCCAAGGCAAAATGGCTCGTAGGTCAGCTTGGCCGCAGAATAGACAGCTTTTATATCTTTTAGAGTTTTAAGTAAGGCTAGTTTTTTCTGATCGTAGTCGTCGCGCTGGTGATTGCTCGCGGGTAAGCTTTCTGAGTTTAGTCTTTGCTTAGGCGGCTCTGGGTAAAACTCGCCGAAGACCTGATCTCGTGTGTGATCAGCAATATTGCCGAGAAATCCATACGTCAATTCATCGGGAACTATATTCATGTGAGTGCCAAAATGGGTTTAGTTTTTAAGAATGCTCATGCTTAATCTAAAAGTCGATGCGAAACACCTGATGGTGCTTTCTTGTCTTTCTGCTGATTGAGTTATTTTATATAGGCTTGATTGTTGACAGTCTATTGAATTGGTAAATTGATACTTTTAGGCAATCATAAATTGAGGCACTAGGCTAGTTATTATTATTTCTCTCAACAACCGGCTTGAGCGCTAGCTTGTGGTCTCTATCTCAGTGCTGGTTTGGTACTTGCTGTATAAAAGCGGTGCTGTTCTAGAGCCTGGTAGCAGCTAGCGCAGGGTAATTCTTAGGGCAATTTTGGCTGGTGCGGTGCGCGTTCAGTATTCTCCTGCTTCGTCTGCAAGTCAACAGCTAGCGCTAGGCGTGACATCATTAATTGACAGTATCTTCATTTTCTAGTTGTTCCACCAGGCTCTTTGAAAATCCACTCGTTCCTGCGATTCAGAGGATATATATTGCATTTGCTGATCTTGTTTCCGCTGCCTGAATTCTGCTTGACTATAATCTATCTCAACTCAATTTGACTTCGGACCAAACTTTTAAAGAACAGCCTTAAAACAACTCTATTCCATCTCTCTCTCGACAGTTTTACCTGTCGAATTAAGGCATGTTGTCAAATTAATCGATAAACATTCACTGGTGTACTTGTATGAAATTGATGCAAATTGGTTTGCTCGGTGCGCTTCCTGGTTTCTTTGCTGGCGCTGCGCTGGCCTGGATATTTACCTTCCAATATTTCATGCCCTATGTTCAGGTTTCTGAGGCCTGGTCTTTTTTCGTTGGCTTTCTTGTTTATGTTTTCGTTTTTTTTGGCCTAGGCACTTCAATTGGAATTTGTCTGGGATTTGCCATTGCCGTTTTAGTTGGCCTGCCTTTAAGTGGTATCGCATCTCTAGTGCTGTTTCTAGCCGATGCTGTTAGTAAAGCGATTTCATCCCGTAATGGAGAATCTTGAGCGTGGAGAAAAACTTTCTCGTTTTAATTCACCTTCAACCAGGAATGGTTGAACGGGCACCTTTGGCTCTGATTGATAGAGTCACAGAGCTAGTCAGAGAGTATATGCTCTTAGCTCAACCAATCTTGATTCTTGAACTTGAGGGTTATGAGGCTACTTGCGGCTGGCTAAAGGCGATTCTTGCTGATTATGTTAAAGCCACTTACTTGCTTAGTGAACTCACCGATGGCTCAAGCGACCTTCTACAGGCTATGAACTTAGATGCAGATGCGGCTTATGCCAGCATCAAGATTGAAGTTGGTGGACTGTATTCTTATGCCTGCGTTTACGATACAGTCGCTGGCCTTGCCAGCAAAATAAAGGGCTCAGAGATTGCTGTAGTCAAGTCGGCTTGCGACAACTACATGGCTGATGATTGGGGGGCCTTCGAGAGGCTTCTAGGTGTCTCTCTTGTAGCTTAGTCGATTGCTTCTCTAGATTTGCTTCGCCATAGAACCTTCTATGGCGGCAAGGCCACTTTAGTAAATAACTGAAAGAATCTTATGAAATTTAACTTTCTAATTGGCAAAAAAGACAGATCTGTTGTCTTGGGCATTGACCTAGGCGGCACTAAGTGCAGTGCAGCGCTTGTTAATCCTGATACAGGAGAGCTTGTCTCTGACCGGCTTACTCGAATTCATCAAGGCAATAATTTCTTCACTGTTCTGCTTGAAATGATTGACCGAATCAACGAAAAAATTCCTCACGGTAGCTATCTTTCATCTATTGGTATTGGCTGTGCTGGATTGATTGATACTGATGCTGGTGTAATCATCGTTTCTAATAACCTTAACGTCAAAATGTTTCCACTGGCCCAGCGTGTCGTCGAATACGCTGGGGTGCCTTGTCATGTATCTAACGATGTTGAGGCCGCTGCCCTGGGAGAACTCAAGTTTGGTGCCGGTCGCAACTGCGATGATTTCGTCATCGTCTTTGTCGGCACCGGCATAGGAGCGCGTCTGGTTGAGGACGGAAAAATTCGTCGTGGCGTCTGCGGCACCGCCGGCGAGCTAGGACAGACCCTTGTTCGCTCATTAACCGCTTTGAATGGTGGCATTTCTACTGCGCCGCGCTATGTCACTCTTGAGTCTTACTGTTCGCGGCATGGAATAGCGCGCCTGATTCTAGAGCGTCTTGACTCGCCAGGCTTACGACCAGCAACATTGAACTACACACAGATTATTGAACTACTTGCTAGTCGATGGTCTTCTGAACGTCAGGCTGCTAGCTCCGCGATTTCAGATACAGCCGAGATGCTTGGGGTCAGTCTGGCTAATGTCGTCAATTTTCTCTGAACGAATTGATGGCTACTTTGAGAAGATCGAAATAAATGCTCGCCAACACTCGCTTGAGCTTCCAGCAAGCTCGCTGCAATTTGTCAGAGCGTCTCTTGGTGACAGTGCTGGCGTGCTTGGAGCTGCCATGCTGGCTTCTTCTCTATAGACTGCATTTTCTCCAAGAGGGTATTTGAACATGGCCGATGATAGAAAATTGGTAGAAAAGCCGCGCTTGCGCAAGCCTCCTAACGTTTCTGCCGCACTTACTGTAGAGTTGGCTGCAGCGGCAAAGTTACTTAGGCTAGCGGTGGACTGGCGTGTAGCTTGCCAAAACAATCCTTCTATGCGTGTTTCTAGAAACGTTGGATTTACTTCCACTAATTTTTCTGCCGCGAGTTCTTCGACTTCATCTGCTTCTTCGCCTGAGACGAAATTTGATGATGACTTAAACTTAGCAAGTCTTCCTGACATGCCAGAATTTTGCTCATATCGCCGGGCAATCGTTTGTTTTGTTGAGGCGGTTATGAGAACTGACGAGGCGAGCCAAGCTTGCCGTCAGAAGCGCTGATATCTGCTCTCAATTCTATAAATCAGGCAACCTGCCACAGGTAATACTTGGACTCCACCTATTTTAAGAGAGTCCAAAATCACTTCGAAAAATTCGAAGGAGTTTCGTATGAACACTTTATCTCCAGTCTCTTCTTCCTCTTCCTCTCAATTAATAGAGTCTCTTTGTAAGAAGAGTGTTGATGGTCAACTGCAAGAATGTTTGACCATTCAGACTGATCTCTCTTGCGACTTACCTGCAACAGAAACAGTCCAATTAGATACTTCTGAACATACAGCCGCTGCAGCCCTCAGCTATGAGGCTCAGGCATTCGGTCTGATTGCAAAACTTTATCCCCACATTTCACCAGACATCCTAGCACTCTCTCTCAAGCCCCAGCGGCAAATCATCGTTGAAGTGCCATTGCAGCGCGATGATGGCTCGATCGTCTCATATACTGGCTACCGGGTTCAATACAACAATCGGCGTGGCCCGTTCAAAGGTGGATTGCGCTTCCATCCGGAAGTTGACTTGAGCGAAGCTATTACTCTCTCTCGCTTAATGGCTCAAAAGACCGCTCTGGTCAACATCCCCTTTGGTGGTGGTAAAGGTGGTATCGCTGTTGATCCTAAACTTCTCTCTGCCCGTGAACTCGAGCAGCTTACCCGTAATTTTCTTAACTTGATTGCGGCAGAGATTGGTCCAGACAAAGACATCCCCGCACCGGATGTTAACACTACTCCCCAAATTATGGGTTGGATCTTTGACGAGTATTCAAAACGGCACGGTGAGCAACCAGCTGTTGTCACCGGCAAACCCGTTGAGTTGTTTGGTTCGCTGGGACGTAATGAAGCTACGGGCCGAGGTGTTATGTACACCACCCGTGCTGCAGCGCTCGAGATTGGCCTTGAGCTAAAAGGAGCCAAAGTGATTGTGCAGGGGTTTGGTAACGTTGGTTATCATGCCGCTAAGCTGTTGGTAGAAGAATGTGGGGCTGTGATCGTCGGTCTAAGCACTTCTTCTGGAGCTATTTACATTGACTCAGAAAAGGGAATCGATGTTGAGAAGGCTCAGGCTTTTTATAAATCGACTCGTTCTCTCAATGGGTTTGATGGAAGCACCACTATGACTAATGAGCAGCTTCTCAGTGCCCCATGCGATGTTCTTATACCAGCGGCTTTAGGACATGCCATTACGGTTGCTGTGGCCGCTCAAGTGCAAGCTAAGCTCATTGTAGAGGGTGCCAATGACTGCACCTTGCCAGAAGCTGATGTCATTCTGCAAAGTCGTGGAATCACCGTTGTTCCTGATATCCTCGCCAATTCTGGTGGGGTTATTGTCAGCTATTTTGAATGGGTGCAGAACCGGACAGAGCAGTATTGGGGCTTGGATGAAGTGCGTGATAGTTTAGAGAAGATGATTACAGCTGCCTATAAGGCAGTATCTGTGCTTAGTTCTCAAGCCAAGATTTCACAACGCCTGAGCGCCTACGTTATTGCGCACAAGCGCATTGCTGAAGCTACCTCTGCTCGTGGTATTTCTTAGGCATGTCTTAGTCGGTTTAGCTTCTTGTTTAGTTTCCCTTGAATAAAGAAAGCAGTGTGGTTCGCCGCGCTGCTTTCTTTCACTTTTTTGTTTTTTTTACGGGAGTTCAAGTAGACCGGTCGGCTAAAAAGCTAAGTCGTGCACAAGCCAGAGTGATGAAACTTCCTACTGATAATTCATTTGCTTTCAGGCTTTTACCATTTTGGCTATTCTCTAGAATGTAGACGAGGCTGCCAT
>LNEX01000325.1 GCA_001464165.1 bacterium Ga0077546 | reverse complement strand
AAGCAAACCCACCAGTATTTCACCGGTGCCCACACGGTCGTGCTTCAATGCAGCGGCCTCGCGGTCAGCCAGCGCCATTACTTTCATTGATTGTTCGCTAAAATGCTCAAACATGCCAATCAGGTTTCCAGGCAACTTTTCCAGATAGCTTCAAGATGCTAGCCCAAAAGTTTATCCTATCTACTCTTAAGCGTGTCTATCCTTAAGCGTGCACTTCCAAACCAGTAATCAATTCAGCGAAGTCGCACTCTTTAGACGAGCAAGCCACTTGGTCGCCACGCTTGAGGGTCTTATAGATAAGAACGCTCGAGCATTTTGGACAGAGATTGTCACCTTTTGGACCACCTGAAATTACCGGTGGATACCAATAAGCGGAAGTACACTGATTGAGTGAATAATTGGAACAACCAAAGAAGATTTTTCCGTGTCTCGATTTCTTTTCAACAATGGCGCCACCGCAAGTTTCGCGAGGGCAGGTAACACCAGTGTATTTAAGAATTGGTCGTTGTTCGGTACATTCTTCAGCTGAGCAAGCGAGATAATCGCCGTAGCGACCGTAGCGAATCAGCATGTCTGAACCGCAAGTTTTGCATTTCTCTTCTGAAGGTCTATCTTCAGGAACTGGCTTGCCATCTTTAGTTAGCGAGATTTTGGTCTTGCACTCAGGATAGCCGACACAGCCCAAGAATTGGCCGTAGCGAGAGGAACGAATAGCCATAGGCTGTCCGCAAAGTTCGCAGAACTGGTCAGAGAGAATGAGCACCTTGTTCATATTCTCTTCGGCTTCTTTCAAT
>LNEX01000324.1 GCA_001464165.1 bacterium Ga0077546 | reverse complement strand
ATCGACAATTGTGCTTACTGTCGCAGAATAAGTAGACGGTCGACCAATACCCAATTCTTCTACGGTTTTGATCAAACTTGCTTCTGTAAAACGGGGCGGCGGCTGGGTGAAATGTTGGCCAGGCTTCATTTCTTTGAGCTTGAGCTTTTCGTTTTTCTCTAGCTCAGGAAGATTTGGCGCGGCTTCTTCCTCATCGACTTCATCACTTACGGCATCAGAATCGCTTGTAGCCATATCTTTGGTCAAACGGTCATAAACAATGGTGAAACCAGGGAATTTCTTCTCAGAAGCAGATGCTCTAAACATGGCATCGCCAGCAGTGATTTCAACAGTTCTGGTGAGTATCTCAGCTGAAGCCATTTGGCTGGCCATGAAGCGTTCCCAGATTAGTTTGTACACTTTCAGCTGATCACTGCTCAAGTACTGCTTGATCGACTCAGGTGAACTTTCAGGATGGGATGGACGAATAGCTTCGTGGGCATCTTGCATCGACTTAGCTTTGCGAACGTATACCCGAGGTTTATCTGGATAATACTGCTTGCCATAGCGAGCAACAATGAAGTTCTTCGCTTCATCGACTGCTGTTTGCGAAATACGAGTCGAATCAGTTCTCATGTAAGTGATTAAACCAACTGGGCCCTGGGAGCCAAGTTCAATACCTTCATAAAGCTCTTGAGCAACTTTCATTGTCTTCTTAACAGCAAAACCTAAGAAGGTTGCTGCTTCTCGTTGCAGAGTTGAAGTGATGAACGGAGCCTGCGGTTGACGCTGACTGGTTTTCTCAACCACTGAAGCAACTGTGAAGTCTTCTTTTTCAATTTTCTTGACGATATCGTCAGCCATCTTTTTAGTATCGATGGTGGTCGATTGCGCCGTCGCTTTTTCAGAAGCAGCAATAACACGCTTGCCTTTCCATTTAGCTAGAGGCGCAGTGAAGAATTGCTTAGAACGGGCACGAGAAAGCTCAGCCTTAATCGTCCAATATTCTTGAGGAGTGAAACCTTCTACTTCAGCTTCACGCTCGCAAATAATGCGAACAGCTACTGATTGCACACGTCCAGCCGATCGGCCATTTACTTTGCGCCAGAGCAACGGGCTGATTTTGTAACCAACCAAGCGGTCAAGCACACGCCTGGCCTGCTGGGCATCAACCAAACTCTGATCGATTTGCCTTGGCGCCTTAATGGCCGCTAAGACTGCTTCTTTCGTAATTTCGTTAAATTCGATGCGATGAAGCTTCTTCTTAGGCAATTCCAAAATTTCTGACAAATGCCAGGCAATTGCCTCCCCTTCGCGGTCAGGGTCGGGCGCCAGATAGACTTTATCGACACCGGCTGCTGCTTCTTTCAAGTCGGCAACTGTCGGCTCTTTATCCTTTAGTACTTCATAGAGGGGTTCAAAGTTCTTGCGAACGTTGACACCCAATTTATTTTTGGGGAGATCCCTCACGTGGCCATAACTGGCCTTGACCGTGAAGTCCTTGCCAAGGATCTTTGAGATCGTTTTGGCTTTGGCTGGAGATTCAACAATAACTAACGATTTGACCATTTTTCTCTGTAACGCTGTGGTGGAGCTACTCGCGGCCTGTCAAGATACGCCGACGTCGATGGAGTATAACACGATGACAAATGTCGGCCTCGGCTTAAAACTATATAACCATATCAGGAAGAGTGCTCTGAAGTCTTCTGATAACTTGCGAAGATTGTGGGCCATGTCCGACCAGATTGGCGATTCTGGCCTCACCCACCCCATCCTTTATAGGGTTTTCAGTCTCATATGTTTCTTGTAACACTTTTTCTATCGTTCCCTCTTGAGAGCCCCCTACACTACGTAGGAGGTCACCTTGCTTGACAAGGTCGAGGGAAATTTCCAGATAGTCTTTATCGACCAAGTAAGATTCGCCTTCAACCAAAAAGTATTGGGGCCATTCAATCATGACTAGAGCTGGCGTAAGGATTAAAGCAGGTGGAATACTAGCGCCATCAGATTGAGAGCCCAAGCGCTCATCTAAAGCCTCATCTAGTACCTCGTCTAGCTCTAGGGCCAACATTGACAAGTCTAAAGTCTCGCCAGTTTCACCAGCACGATATAAATCAAGGTGAAAGAGCGACAAACGGCCTGAATGATACTCATTGAGCATGGTAAATGTGGGCGAGCTGATCACTTCAACCACACCAAGGCCTTTGCCTACAGCTTTTACCAAGGTAGTCTTTCCAGCACCCAGGGTACCGTGCAAAGCAATTATGGCGCCATCGCCCACAGCATGCGCCAATTCATGACCAAAGCGATTGGTCTGAGGTAAGCCACCTAAGTGAAATTGAATAGTCATTTGTTTAAAAAGGGTCTCAGTCCAGAACAGGTGCGCGTTTTGTACCCGGGATATACTCCAGGGGGGGAACCTCCTAACTTCTGTCCGTTTCCTTTTCCAACTCTAGAGGCTTGCAAGAAGCATGAAGCTGGTTCAAAGGTATACGTGGAAGTGTCGAGCGGGATCCCCGTATGTTCAAACTTGTAGGACAAAACTTTTGAGCTCTGCCCCAGACCGAGACTAAAGAAATCATATCAAGCGGTTGGCCTCTGTCAATCTAGATTTTAACGTAAAGGGTTAATTCGTCTTTTTACTTGTATTTCTGGGCCCGCTCTGACTGCTCAAGTTAATATATAAAGATGCCACAAAAGTCGATGAATAAAGCGGTGAAACAGCCTAACTTCTTACTATTTACAAGTCTATTCGTCTTTGCGTTTCTATTTGTTGAAAGTGCACAGAGTCAAACTGCGCCACAGATAAAAGGACGATCGGTTTTTGCACCTTATCAACCTGAACCAAAGTTTGCCCCAGCTCGCGGCGAGCCAACCCAGTCAACAAATGCTTTAAATGACAAAGACGCTACAAGCGGACAATTCTCTCAGCCAATAGAAAACCCAACTAGCGATCAGGCAAATACTCAAACAAATGGCCAGGCAGCCTTTAGTGTAAATCCAGACGGCACTCCCGCACTAAATATAGTACCAACCGTTGAACGTCCACCCATTCCTCCGCCACCAGATACAACCCCATTGAGACCAAGCGGAAATAGCATTGCCCGCCCGGCGCAAGCTTGGCGCGTCAAAGCATTTCAACTATTCAAACAAAAAATTGACCCCAATAATACTGTTTCTATTTTATTAAATGCTAACTACAACAGCGCCTTGCTAGCTTTACGCCAAGCTTTTGAAGATGATGGCCTAACCGTATCAGGTATCAGTGCCAGCGCTGGACACATGCTTGTCACACTGCCTACCAGCAGTACTAATAGCGAAAGAGCCATTGTTGCTCTTAGACCAGCACTCCCAGAAGCAACAAGAGAACCTACAAAAGAAGCAATCAAAGAAGGTTCGAAATTGACAAAATTAGATAAACGTTCTGAAGCACAAACAGAACTACGAGCAATGTGCGAAAGCCGCAATAAAAGCCTTACTTGTCAGCGCATGAAAGGAATATTGAACAAACTACAAAGCAAATTTGGCGATATAAAGACTGATGCAGAAACGCTCTAACTCTAATGGACCAATTATTTTAGGAATCACCGGTACTATAGCGTCCGGTAAATCTACAGTCGGTAGGCTTCTAGCAGAACGTGGCATTCCTGTAATCGACACCGATCAACTAACCCACGACGTGCTAACAAATGACATCAGTGTCAAAAGAGCCATAGTCGAGCAGTTCGGATCTGGCGTATTAGAAAGTACCAATTCAGCTAGTGACAGCTCAAAATCTAGCGCTCCCGAGAGAAGTGGCCCAGAATGCGATAGCCTAGACAGACCCATTGACCGCAAAAGCTTGGCCAAAATTGTCTTTCAAAATTCTGATTTTCGCCGCAAATTAGAACAGATAGTACATCCCAGTGTCGTCCTCAGCTGCCGCAGACGCATCAAAGAACTAAATAACGAAAGAATAGTTGCTGTGCTGGTTCCGCTGCTTTTCGAAGCCAATATGGCCGCTGAATATGATGAAATTTGGACAGTATTTACCTCAGAAGAGGTATTGAAACAACGTCTTGGGGAACGAGATAAATTAGACTCTTTAGAAATTCAACGAAGACTAGAAGCCCAATTGCCCCAAAGCGAAAAATGCAGTCGCGCCGATCAAGTGATAGACAATTCTCAGAGCGAAGCTGAAACTGCCAGACAGGTGAACCTCTTGATCGAAAAATTACTGTAATCAGACCTGGTCCAATAACCAAACCATTTAATTGATATGTACACTCGTCAGTCAGTTTATTGAGTAGGAAGAATGCAGCCATCCACCAAAATTTCCTTCATTCTTAGCCTATTAGCTTGCATCAGTCTCAATGCCGCTAAGGCCGAAGCCGTTGATGGCTATTACAGCTATCAAACAAGTTCCACCATGGGCGATCAAGATACTTACGTAACCAATTCAGCTGTAAAAATTGTCGACAGAAGTCATGGCAATGTGGTTGTGGCAACAGCACCATCATGGAAAGTTTACGCCTTTAACACACGCACCAAGCGCATCTGCTCATTCACTTCACCACGAACCTTCACCGGCATCGGCAACAAACTTGCCACTGTAACTGGTGGCGTTACACTATACAATATTCCACTCAAGCAAACTGGAAAAACGGTTCTACACGGCATCAGTTCTCTAGAGCTGCAAACGCCCAAGAGTTTTGTAGACAAACAAATTAAAGACACAGAACATGAATCAGCAGATCCTAGATTTGTGCAATCTGCGCAAATGTTAGTAGCTGAAAAAGTTATTTTACCGGTAGAAGCAGCCACAGTGCTTTCTAGGTTTTATGGTGTGCCTCTGCAGAGAGCGATGCCACTTCAGTTTAAATATATTAACTGCAGGGGTGACTTGAACACTATTCTGCTCACTTCTGATTTAAAGCCAATCAAGCTGGCGGCAACAGATTTCGAAATTCCTAAAGACTATAAGACCGTGACTGATTTCGCTAAGCTTGAGGATCGCCAGGCAATAAAAGGACCGCCCAGTCGCAAGATCATAGAAACAGTCAAAAAAAACTAGCGTATCAGTGAGCAAGGCTCTTTAATCGTGCTAACTGTATTGTTTATAACCGCTTTGTTTTCAATCAAAGTATTGACTAATGGTCTGAAGCGCTCAGAAGCTTTTACCGAACGCATAAGGTCGTCGACCAAAACCCAGGCGATAACTCCAGGGATGACGACATCGAACAATGCTAATTGAGTCATGGCTAAATCTCCTCTTCTTGCCCTGAGTCGCTGGGCGTATTTTTATATTAGACCGGTCGTCTACCAATTGTCAATCCCCTAATTCAAGAGACACATTCGTACAATAGACAAATAGCCAACCAAAGGAAAGCCCAAGATTTGACCAGCGATAGCAAGGCCACAGCTCAAGATAAAACCGGCTTCCCAGCAAAGAAGCTCGCTCTGGCAGTAGCCAAGTCTATGATTTTCCTGTATCTGGGCATCTATGCCTGCCAACCACTATTTACAACATTTCCCCAGCTTCGCCAAACTGCAATCGTGCAGTTTTTCACCTATCTGCTTTGGAGCCTAGCCTTACTGTGGCTAGTCGGTCTTTTTATTGAAAAACGCAAATTAAGCGACTATGGCCTGGGTACGAAAGGCTTCTGGAGCTGCCTCATAGAGTTCTACGACGGCAGTTTAATTGGTAGCCTCATGGTGACGAGCGTCACACTAATTCTTGCCCTTATCGGCTGCTATATGCCGCTGGCAATAAATTACAATAGCAATTTGCTTAACGCCATCCCCGCCCTCATTATCGCTGCAATGTTTGAAGAAATTCTCTTCCGCGGCTATGTCCTTCAAACCATCGAGCGCGCCAGCAGTACCAAGACTGCAGTGATAATCAGCTCCCTATTGTTTGGCGCAGCCCACCTACCTAATTTTCACGGAGGTGAGCCACTACTCACGCAAATAGCCTCTTGTACAGCTCTTGGCCTTGATGCCGGGTTGCTCTTCTGTGCAGCCTACCTGCTAACTAGGCGGCTGTGGATGGCAGCCGGCATACATGCATTCTGGAATATCTTTGAGGGCCCCGTGTTTGGCACCCTTGTTTCTGGCCACGACATGGGCAATCCCCTGATTCTAAGCAGCCTCGGTGGACCAGCACTACTCACTGGTGGAAGTTTTGGACCAGAGGCCAGTATCATCGAAGTAACTATCTGCCTGCTAATAGCCTGGGCAATTTGGCGCAAAATCCAATTAGTTCCCAATTAATTCATTGATTCGCCGACATAGGTGACACGGTAAGAGACCGGCTGAACTGATATTGCCGCAGCCTGTATTTCTTTCATATGGGCTTGAATTTCAAGATTTTTAGAAACCACGCGATAGTGAATTTCACTTTCCCACTGCACATAGCTAGCCACATGCTTACCATCAAAACTCTGATGAACACTAGCTGATACGAATCCAGGTTGATGCTTTGTCACTTTCTCGGTGACATCTTCAAGCATATTTGCCAATATTTGCTGCTTAGCGGGCTCAACCTCAAATGTATTGATCAGGGTGAAAATACTGCGTTCGGTTTCTATTGTGGCCATGAATTTCCCGGGGATACTTCTCTAAAGATATTACCTAATATAATTTACGAATAAGTAAGCCATGAGGCCAATTGCCCGCCATCACTGCTATCTCTGTTGATGGTAGACGATAACGCCCGCAGACTCAAGCATCTTGAACTGTAGCTAATCAAGAAATAAATGCTGTAAAATGCTGCAAATAGTGATGCAATTAAGCTTGCAGGCATGTACTTGGGTCAACAGCATTTCTTTGGCAACCATCCTTTCAATGAATTTTTCAATAAAAACAAGACAACCACGAGTATTTGCGCTGACCACTTCGCAAATCACTGCAGCATTGATCACGACAACACTCTTTTTTACCGCTCTTTTTTACGACGCCCTATCTAACAGCGCCCAAGCAGCGGGTAGAGAGCAAATTACTACCACCAGCCATCTTAATGGCTCACCCATCAATGCCTATTTCATCCCACCAACTCAACCAAACGTCACTGGTCCAAGCACACTAATCGTCTACCATCATGGCATGACCTCAAACATCGACGAACCCTTCGTCGTACCACCTGGCGCTCCAACTGGGCCGATCATGACCAGTATTTATCCGATGTACGGCTTTCTTTCCGTCGGCCTCGCCCACACTTGGGCCAATCCAGCGGCTCTGCAAGATATCGGCGACGCCATCACCAAGGTTCAAGACAAGTACAAGTTTGATCGCATTATCTATATTGGCGCATCCATGGGCGGTTGCAACCTGCTTTCATTCATAGAGCAAGCACCGCCTGAAATCAAAAGTAAATCAGAGTGCATACTGGTAATTGTCAGCTGTGGTGACTTGGCAAACCTCTACAAATTGACGAGCGAAAAGCTCGTTAAAGAATCACTGAAGAATACTCTAGGCGGTACACCTGCTGAAATGAAGAAAGAGTACAAAGCGCGCAGCTTTATACCCAACATCAAAGAGTTTCCCAAAACAGTAAAAGTCGTGATCATCTCTCACTTAGAAGATACGACCATGCCGCCGAAATTACAAAATCAACTTTATCGAGCCCTTGTCGCCAACGGCAATCCTACTAAGTTCATAGAAAGAAAGGGCACCCATGGCACTTGGCCAACAGCGACACAATTTCAATATTATGTCGACCACATAATTCACAAACGGCTGATGTGAGCAAAAAAATACCAAACGCTGGCAACCACCGCGTCTTTGTCGACTGCGATCGGACCTTGGTTAACACTGAGATCTATCCCTTATTGTCTAAGCATATGTTCGACCGACGACCTAAGTTTTTCTTTCGTTGGAATACTGTGCTGACCGAAGCCAGACCAAGTGCTAAAGAGTTTTTGCAAGAACTAGGCAGCAAGTATGAAGTAGCAATGCTTACCCTTGGCCACTCCAAATTTCAAGCAAAAGTCTTAAAAGAATTAGGACTAGCAGACCTTGTTGGTGATATCTATGGGCCTGATAATTGCGACACCGTACCTAAAACAAACGGCTTTGTTTTAATCGACGATATGGAACCGCACTCTCTGGCAATAGCCTACAAAATGCGCTGGCTCGGCCATCAAAAGGGTTTGGAAAATCTAGAAATTTGGCCAGAGAAACTGGCACTGCACATAGTGCAATGCCACCCTTTTACAGGTGGCATTGAAGATAGTGAGCCGCTTACGGCCCTGCTACCCTCTGTGCACGTGCGTATGGCCCAGATGATGGCAGAGAAAGAGTCGCAAGAATAAAATTTGCGGCGCAAGCACAAACTTGTTGGCTAGACCTTCACAGCAGTCAATTTATCTAAAGCAGCCTGATAACGAGCGGCATGAAAAGCTTCAACCCGCTTCAGAGCGCCAAAACGTTTGGCTGCTTTTTGAAAAATACCGGCATGCTCAAGTGATTCTTTTGCTTGCTCTTGAAACTCGGCCACAGCTGCGGCATTGCCTTCTTCAACAGCTTCACGTTCAAAGTTTGGATACATGGTGACGCTTTCATACATCTCGCCTTCAGCAGCTAGTGCCAATATCTTTTCAACAGTCATTTCGGCTGATGGATAAATTAGCTCAAGGTGGGCGAAAGCATGGGCTGTTTCATGATTAGCTGTCTCTTCAAAAAGCTTGGCCACTTCTTCATTGCCGAGCTTGCGAGCTATTTTGGCGAAGTACAAATATTTACGGTTAGCCATTGATTCACCGCCAAAAGCTGCCATCAAGTTGGCGGCCGTCTTGGTGTCAGCTGGGGCAGCTCCTGATTGAGCCGTGGCATCTGCACTAGTCAGTTCAGCCAAAGTAGCTTCTGAATCAGTCAATTGTGCTGCTTGGATGTTTGTCATGATTATTTCTCCTAGAAATAGTATATGTTTAGACTTAATCTAATTTGAGGGCAAAAAAACCTAGTGCTGCTCTAGCTCTCCATAGAACAGAACCTGAAAACCATGAACCTTATACTGATCGCCCAATAGCTGACCAATGGCCTCAACCTTGTCGGCGGGAATGTCGACAATCTTGCCAGTTTTCACATCAACAAAGTGATGATGATGCGAAATATTGGCGTCATACCTGACACGTCCAGGCTCGGTCAATACTTCTTTGATAACACCAGCCTCTTTCAGTGTATTGAGAGTGTTGTACACAGTAGCTCGTGAAAGAGCTACAGGAAGGGCGTCAGAGACCGCTGAGAGCACTTCCTCTGCTGTCGGATGACTGTCGGTCTGCAGCAAATAATCAGCTATAACAACGCGCTGAGGGGTGGGTTTAACGCCACGCGATAAGAGCAGCTGTTCAGCAGTGACTATTTTGTCGCTAGTGTTTTGGGCGGTCATGTATTTAGAATAAGTCTAAGATAAGACTTAGTCAACCCCCTCCACAAAATCAAGAAACTCTCGTCGCTAATACGAAGTATCACAACAGGTTCTAGCAGCGACAAATAGGAATTGGCAATTTAAGCCTTTTGCATAGTAATCTTAGACTTCTGTGGCAGCGCTGCTGTTCATCCTCATGGAGCTACTATTTTGCGTTGCCTGGCCCTCTTGCTAGCTTTATCCCTAACAATTTTCATCCCTCAGCAGGCAGGCTCAGTCAGCGAGCGACTCTATGGCGCCGTGGCCACAAGCGATGTCAAAGTTTATACAGTTCGCACCCAAACTGACCTAACCATCCCAACAAAAGGTCCTCGCTGCACTAAAGTAAGAGTTTGGCATGCTATCGCTGCATACAAACCCTGGTCAAAGGCAACCTCGCCGCTCGGAGCAACTGACTTGCGCACTGCACCCACAGGCAAAATTGAAGCAGAAGACGACAAGCAATCGGCTCACTTTTACTTTGAGGAAAACCGCCAACTTAGTCCCGGCACCAAGCTTAGCTACGTAAGCTCATTCAAAGCCATTTCAGTCAAAAGATCTTTCAATCCCAGCTCTTTCCGCTGCAGCTGGAGAGATTGCCAGCAATATTTTAGCCAAGCCCTAGCGAATGGCCAAAGTCAAGTTGCAACAGATCCTGAAGTGATGGCTCTAGCAGTCAAACTAAAGCAAAATCACGATCCGGCCAACACCGTCATAGAATTTTGTCGCTGGCTGCATCAAAATATTGCATACGACGATACGGTAAAAAACAGAACAGATGATTTAGCAGAAACACTAAAGAATCGGTCGCAGTGTTGGTCTCAGATCTCGAGATGTTCTCGGCCTCAATCTCACCGATGCCAACGGCAAGAAAACCAACTTGCCCAACGATTGGGGCAACATGCATAATTGGGTTGAGGTCTACTTCCCCAAAATTGGTTGGATAGAAGTAGAACCAGTCAATGCCGAAAAATGCTTTACTATTCCAGCTGCTTTCATTCAAAATAACACCTCCTTTCAAAATGCAGCTGTCTGGGTAGCCGAGCCAAATATCGATAGGCAGGCGACTTGGGGCTACAAAGATGGACGCTATCAGTGCGACTATAACGTGGTAACCCGCATCACTTTTAGCGAAAGCAAAATGTAGAAGTTATTTATCTCATTCATTTTTTTCTGGTTTGAACGGAAGTCTTTTCTAGATGTCCAAAACAGTTTATCGAAACGCACTGACATCAACAATCATACCGACCATAACAATCGCGTTGAGCAGTTGTTCATGCTCAACCGAAAACACCTCCAAAATTATTAGTAGTTCGGCTTCTAACAGTCGCTTCAAAAGCACCATAGCTGGAGGCTCACAATCCAGAGAATCCACTAGTGCAGACTGCAGTCGGCTGTCCAATCTACCCATTTTCTTCAATCCGCCAGCACCTCGGCGCGCACAGGGGGCGCATTCCGGCACCATTGGACCTAGTCCACTGCACAGTGAGATCAGCAATCTTTATTCGACAAGTTATGATGACGGTCCACGCCGAGCACTTTTGATCAACCAGTTGGGTATCTTTTGCTATGCGAACAAGCTGGACAAAGAAGCTATTACTTACTTTCATGAGGCAATCGCAATTGAGCATAACTGCCCTCGCGACATTAGCTCACACGGTGCAGAGTACTCGCAGCGAATGGGTTTCGAAGACGAGTGGTATTGCATGAGTCTCGAAAAATCCGACACCCACTTAACCAGCTCATTTAAGGTCGCGCCAGCGATCAAACTCACCCATCAGGAGCGGCTGGCAGGTTACAAGCGCAACCTGGAATTGTGCCTAACCCAGAAGCGGTGGCGAGATTTTGAAAAATCAATCACATCAAATGAACCGCTCAACAATGCGACGACGCTATTCGACCGCGCGCTGGTTTACAAAGGAATGAAGAAGACGGAGCTAGCTCTCAAAGACTTTAGCGAATCGATCAAGCTTTACGAACGGGGCTTCGACGGCAGTGTCACGCAGCTGCGCGGATCGAGAAACGGTCTTCCGACAGCTTACTGGGAGCGCGCATGCCTGTATCAAAGCCTCGGGAAAGAGAACCTGGCAAAGGCTGACTTGACACGCGCTCGAAAACTCATGAGCCAAGCAAGACAATAAGCATTGCTGCCTTCAAGTCGCCGATATTTCGACCTGCGATCGTCGAACTGAACGACCCACTACTCTTCTTCCGGCGCTGGCTCAGCCAACTGCTTCAAAGTTTGATCTCCAGCAAGATCTATTGCTATCTTTATCTGTGGATTAGCCTTTTGCATGTCTGCTTTAAACGTCTCAATTTGCTCAGACGTCCAGCCATTTCGCCGCACGCTAATTTCCCTTAGAGCCTTGCATTGGCTCAATGTTTTGACACAAGCCGGAGTAATTTTGCAACCATCCAGCTCAAGATCAACTAACTTCGACAACTTAACCAGTGGTGCTAAGTCATTATCATTTAAGACGTTTTCAGAGAGTTTAAGCCGTATCAGCTCTTTCATAGTGCTTATGTTTTGAATGTCTTTGGCATTAACACTGCAAAATGGAATAAATAATTTTCGTAGTCGTGCCGAATTTTCTAAGGCTGCAATGGCCGCACTAATTTTTGAACACCGATCAGCGTGCAATGTTTGCAAATTGGCCAACAGACCAGACTGAGCCAGCTGCTCACCATCAATGTCTGTAAATCCTATTTGCAGATCTACCAACTTAGGAAAACGAGAAAGAGTAACTAAAACCTCTCCAGTAACACTACTTTGAGTCAACTTAATAGTCTTCAAACTTTTGATTTGAGTCAAACATTTTAGTGTTTCATTGTTAACAATTTCGTTGCGATGCAACCTTCTCGCGGCTTCTTCAGCCACTTTAGGTTCCTTTGGTTCGGCACCACTAGAGTTCGAAGGTGCAACTGAGTTAGATAGATCGGCCTCACCTGTGGTCAAATCAATGGCCTGTAAGGTACCATCATCAAAACGCCTGAGTATGCCTGGATTTTTCAAACAAAGATTATTTGGTGTGAACTGCAAGTTGTACCGAGTGGGAATGAAAAGTTCTCCTTTAGCCTCTTGCAGTTTCTCGTCATCATCATTGCGCAGCGTAAGCGTGCCCAGTGAAATTTCATCAGGAAATTTATAATGAGAAACCTGATGTCCGTCTTTGTTTGTTGTTCCTAAGAAAAATGGTTCCTTCTTCTCGGCTTCAACTTTAAAAGCACCTTCGGTCTTTAGTTGTTCACTCTTTTCAACTTTCTTCTCATCTGTCCTCTGCTCTGCGGCACTGCGGTGAAGCAATTTTTGTCCAAAAACAAAGTAGGCACCACCGCCGAGTAAACAGAGCGCCACCACACCAGCTAACGAAGCAACAATCAAAGAATTATTCTTACCACTTGATTGAGAATCTGTATCACTCTCGTCAACCTTGCGCTTTGAAGAAGGCTTGCGTACCCCCACTGTCGATTCTCTGCGCTTTTCATTGTTCTCTTGATTGGCAAGCGATCGCTCAATAGAGAGAAGTTCAGCCGCCACGTCAGAGGCTGATTGTGGGCGATCCTCTGGAGCTTTTGCCAACAGGGTATCAATTAACTCTTGAATCTTCTCAGGGAAGTCTGCCCCTTCTGATGCATCAAACAAACTTGGTGGTTCGTCAGTTTGATGCATTTGCACGGTAGTCATGGCATCAGCGCCAATAAAGGGAACTCTACCTGTCAAAGTCTCAAAGAGTGAAGCACCCAGCGAATAAAGATCTGTTCTGTAGTCAACGGGTTGGCCAGCGCACTGTTCAGGGCTCATATATTGAGGACTACCAAACACTTCACCAGGGCGCGTCAAGCCTTGTTTATCACCATCGCCATCACCAGTTAACTTAGCAATGCCGAAATCAACCAACTTTGCCGAAATTACTCCTGGTTCTACTTCTTGCAAAACTATGTTGGCTGGCTTTACATCTCTGTGAATAATCTGGTGTTCGTGAGCGTACGCCAAGCCAGCACAGACCTGCCGATAAATTGCAATGGCTTCGCCGACAGGCAACACATGTTTTTTCTTCAGCTTTTGCGCCAGTGACTGTCCGTTCAAAAGCTCCATAGCGTAATATGGAGTGACACCATCAACCATACCCATATCAAAAATGCGCACGATATTGGGGTGAGTTAGCCTGGCTATAGCCTGGGCCTCAATCTGAAAGCGTTTCCATGAAATCTCAGAAACTTTATCTGCAGGCAAAATTTTAAGCGCCATTTCTTTTGACAAGAAGAGATGACGTACGCGGTAGACAGCTCCCATTCCGCCATGGCCAATGATGCCAATCACTTCATAAGCTTTATTGATTTGAAAACCCGGTGGATAGTCGCTGGAGTTACCCTTCATTGCTTGCTCAAAAATTGCTAAAACTTCTCAACTTTACTTCTAGAGGTGCTTTATTGCTTATTCCACACGGCCACTAGGCTTGAAACAAGCCATACTTGATTAGGCTGTGCTACAGTGCAGATAGAGCTATCGCATTATAATTGAAAGCGACCAAAGTGAGCTAAATCATGGCCCTTATCGACCTAATCGAAAATACAAGCCGACTTCTTGCTGAAAAGCAACAAGCGCTGACCACTTTGCGACTAACTTCAAGCAGTGATCCAAACTTCCAGTTAATGCGCGGCGATTTTCTCATTCGCGAAGCTGACCTCGAAGAGGCCACAGCAGCCATGATCGAAGAGCTCGAAGACCTTGATCCACTTGACCGCGAAGATATGATTGAGACACTCAAACCCGAGTTAAAATCTGCCATGTCAACAGTTCTCAACCTGTCTGGCCATCACCATCTTATGGCAGCCGAAGAACTTGGCCTTGAACCTCTCTTGATTGCCTGGCGCCACGCTCGACTAATGATGCTGTTCTATCAATTTTTGCAAGATGTACCACTTGAAGATTTGAACGCTGAAGACTCTTTTCAAGAGCACCCAATTGCTGAGCGCTCAAGAGAACATTGGGCTACTGCCGTCGCTACTTTCAAAAAAGAAGCTGCCGTCTGCTCTCCGGAAGACAGAATTTGCCATCTTGGCGTCACCCATGAACTACTTGAGCAAGTACGAAAGCGCTATCACCGCCTCACGGTCAGAGTGCAAAATTGCCTAAAAGAAATCACAGCCGACGGCAAAGACCCATGGCCAGTGATTCGACAGCTACCTCCAGATCTCACTCAATGCGCCTGGGATGCTCTGAAACTAGTGCCATTAAGAGAAGTAGAAGTAGCCAAGATACAAATTCAAAGACAAGTCGGCGATCGCTTTTAGTCTAGTATTTTCTTGAGTTTAGTCACCCAGGCTTGTTGAGTGGGCTTCTGACCACTCAAGTAAGTTTCATATTGGCGGGCCTCTTCGCTCATACCAGCAGCTTGCGCCTGCCCAGGTCCCGATGGGGCTGGCTCACCTTGAACGAAAGTATTGCCCGAAGCCACTGCTTCAGGAGCAGCTTTAGAACCGCATTCACCACAGAATTTAGCGCCAGGCTCTTGCGGTGCACCACACAAATGGCAAGCTGAAATTCTTGCTTCTAGTCGATAACCGCATTCACCACAGAATCTCGACCCGGGCTCAAGATACTCGGAACAACCAGGGCAAGCGGTACCACCAGGCAGACTGGCCGGAGCCATCTGTGGCTGCGGGAAGTAAGCCGGAATAGGAGCGGAGACACCCTGCGGCACACCGCCCCCGGCGACCTGCCGCGGATCACTCTTTATGGCACTATTAACTGTATTCCAAAACGCTTGTCGTGCATCTGCAGCTGGCACAGCATCAGCTGCAGCGGGCTGAGAAGGAAGAGCTGAAATAGCAGGAGTTTCTGAATTGTGCTGACCATAAGCTTCTGGCTGGTAGTCAGGAATTAGATCTGCTAGAACATCATATTCTTCTATTTGTGCTGGCGGCGCTGTTGGCACTGGCGGTTGCGCCTGAACACCAGGTTGAACAATCTCTTGCAGGTGAACTGGGGCAGCCGGCGTGACCGGTCTAAAAGTGGGTGATGGAATAGGCACACTAGGAGCCTGATAGGGCGATTCTGAGTGTTGCTCGTGCCCCTGAGGTTGTTCCTGACGTTGATCCAGAGATTGATCTATAAGCTGATCTAGAGGTTGCGACTGATAGACCGGCTGACTGGTCGGCGGCGCTGAAGCTGGATCGAAGAAGTCTGAGGCATAAGTTGGCTGCGCCGCGACTGCTTCACCGAAAAGTGCCCCTAGTTGATCCAGTGCAGTTGTCGGTGACTGCTCAAGCACCTGTTCAGGCGAAACCGGTGGCAAGCCAATAGTCTCTTCTGCTCTCAAAGCTTCACTCGCCATCGATGGCGGTGGCACAACATCGATAGCAAGATTGGCTGGTGAAATTTCTTCAGTCTGCCCCTTACCTTTCTTCTTACCTTTACCCTTGCCCTTTCCTACCACAGGAACCGGCGCTGGCACTTCAATAGGCTGATTGAAACTAGGCTGCCCGAAGCTAGACTGATTGGCAATCGGCTGCTCCTGATCTACTTGTTGCAGGTGTTCTACGGGCTCAAACTGTTGAATCTGGTCTAATTGACTCATGTCCGCATGAGCTCCAGTCAGATCTACAGACTGAGCAGCAGTTTGAGTAGCAGTTTGAGTAGCTACCTCTGCCTCTGCTTGCAACACAGCTTCAACCGCCGCCTGAGCTGAGGCTTTTACAGCTTCTTGCGCAGCGGCCTGAGCTGCTGCTTGAGCCGCTTCTTCTTCCTGAGCAAACTGAGCGATTTGTGCTGCTTCTAGCACAATTTGCTTATGTAAGTCGAACGGTTCCTCTTGAGCCGGCTGACCCTCTTGGGCCATTTTAGTAGCTTGAATAGCGCGCAGACGTTCTTCCTGCTGCTGTTTCTGAGCTGCTTCTAGCCTGGCTCTTACTTGCGCTTCATGCTGTGAACGCAAATCGATTTCTTGCTGTGCTTGTCGTTGCGCTTGCTCTTGAGCGCGCAATTGGGCTTCTTGCTGCTGACGCATGAGTTCATCTTGTTGACTGCGCAAGCTCATTTGCTGTTGTAAGTGCAACTGTTGTTCTTGTTGCACTCGAATTTCCGCTTGCTGCTTGGCCAGTTGCTGTTGCTGCTGCTCTTGCTGCAGTTTTAATTGTTGCTCTTTTTGGGCTCGCAATTGTTGCTCTTGCTCAGCTTTGAGACTAGCTTCATGCTGAGCACGAAGTAATTGCTCGTGCTGCAAAGCCTGAGCCTCAAATGCCTTTTGCTCTGCAAGAATTTTTTCGTTAGCGGCCTGTTGAGCACGCACCGCCGCCTCATGCTGTGCCCGCAACTGCTGTTCCTGCAATTCCTGCTGTGCTTTCATTGCTGCCGCTTGCTGAGCACGTTGTTGAGCAGCCAGAGCCTCTTGTTGGGCCTTGAGAGCTGCGGCTTGTTGAGCCCTTTGGGCTTGTTCCTGCTGCAAGCGCTGGGCTTCTTGCTGAGCTTTTAGTGCAGCCTGCTGCGCTTTCAGTTCTGCTTCTTTAGCTTCTTGTTGAGCTTGCAATGCAGCCTGAGCAGCAGCACTGTCAACAACCGGAAGCACCAGCGGCGAACTAGCCTGTAGAATCTCCATGCCCTCACCTACCAAGGCGGCATCAAAGAGATAGCGCGACGGCTCCAGAGCTATGTTGTTAAAGTGATTGGGATAAGATAAATAAAGTACTTCGCGAGCTCTCGTAAAACCTAAATAACAGAGCCGACGTTCTTCTTCCGGATCATTAGCAGTCTCTGAAGGAAACAATCCTTCTGCCATTCCAGTAAGGAACACAATCGGATATTCTTTACCCTTAGCCTCATGCAAACTCAATATATAGACTAGTGGCTCACTATCTGGCCCGTCATTGACCTTGAGCAAATTTTGTTGAGAGCGCACAAATTCGGTCACTGTCTTAAATTTACGTGCTTCTTCTTCTAACGCAGCCAACTTACGCATCGGTTCATAGTTGACACCAGGAGGCACTTTCACAGACTTATAGTATTCAGTAAGGCGCTGAGTCCGTTTGAGTAAGGCAATAGTTTCAGACGGAGGCAAATTTTCATGATTCATAGTGCGAATGATGCGCACGAGTTGACTCAAATCCATACAAGACTGATCGGCCACAGCTTCTGAATATATTTCAACGGCCTTTAAGAACGACAAATTATTAGCTTCGGCAAAACTAGCAATGGTGCCAAAGAGCTTCGGATCAACTTCTTTGGAGCGCAATTGACATACTCGCTCGAATGATTCTCTCGCCTTTGGTCCGTCAGGATCCATCACCAAGCGCAAGAACGCCATAACATCCGCTACTTCATCAGGTACCATCGTTGAATCTGGATTAGTAGTCAGACACTTGATACCCTTGCGGAAAAGGGCCTCTTCAACCATAGATGCATAGCGATTGTAGCGATATAAAATTGCAATTTCTTGGGGATTTCTTCCAATATCTAGAAGTTGTTGCACCTGACTAGCGACCCACTCAGCCTCATGGGCTTCACTTTCAGCCAAGAATGGACCAACAATCGCCTGCGATTCTGATTCGTCCCAACCTGGCACCATGTCTTTGTTAATCTTGCGGCGATGCAACCCACCTAAGAGCAAACGGGCATGATTGACAATAGCCGGATGACAACGCCAATTGCGCTCAAGCACATAACAGCGAGCATTTGGTAAGCGCACTGAAACTTCTGAAAGAATGCGAGGCAAAGCACCTTTGCTTTCGAAAATAGATTCGTCTTCATCACCAGCTATATACAGATTGTCTTGAGGAAGAGCAAGAATGCGTGCCAGCAAATCGGCGGCAGCAGTGGCATCTTGAAATTCATCAACCAAGACAAACTCATATTGATATTGATAACGAGCGCGTATATCAGCATTGTCAGCCAGTAACTGAGCAGCCAAACTAACCATATCGTCTCTGTCGATTTTATTGCTTTTTTGCAATTGCTCTTCATAACCCTGGTAAACTCTCGCTACCAGCTCATCAACATTGCCTTTTGCTCGTTCTTTAACATGCTTAGGCGTAACCAAATTAGCCTTGTAGAGCGAAATCAAAGAAGCAATGGTGAACTCTTCCAATTCCTCCGACAGCTCTAATGTGAGCTGGTCAAGATCTTTCTTAAACTTTGTCAGTAAGCGCTGAATTATGCGCTGCGGATTGGCCTCAACTTTAAGTGGTGGCTTGCGCTTAATGGCAGCAGTATTCTCTTTTAGAAGCTTTAGACCCAATTCATTCCAGCTGAAGAATGCTACTTTCTGGGCTTGTTGCCGATCTATTAATTTCTCAACCTCACTCTTCAAGCTGCGGGCACTATCAGTTGAATGTGAGATAACCAAAATTCGTTCGGCGTTTACACCTTGTGTAAGCAAATGAACAACGCGACGAGTAATACAACTACTTTTTCCTGTACCAGCACCTCCAGTAATGGCGACCGGACCAGCACCATTGGTAATGGCTAACCTCTGCACATCGTCTTCCACGGGTAGATCAAGAACAGTAGCGGGTTGGTGACCTGATACTAAGCGACCATAAGGCGAACGTTTGTATCCATGCACCCAGGCTTCTTCTAAGGCTTCGACACAGCCGCCTAAATTAGCAAGCAACTCGACAGCTGTAAAGCGCAGTAATTTCCAACCATCACTAAGTAATACCAGGGTACGTTTAGCGTCGGCCGAACCAGCGCTGGGTTGATCAAGGCTGGCCAAAACATCGCATTCAATTGCCAGTTTGTTGCCTTTGCGTTCCGTTAAGGCAAAGTCGAGACTATAGTCACCAAGCACATGTTGAGGGCTGAGAGTAAGCCCACGACTGGCTACGGCCTTATAGAGATAATATTCAACTTTAAGCATCGGAGGCAAGTTTTCAGAACGTACCTGCCTAAAATGGTGCAGGTCAATCATGATGCTGTCGAGCAGCCAGGCTACTTTTTCCCAAGTCACCTTACGACCAGCATATTCAAGGTCTTCACACATAGTGCCATAGCCAAGAAATTCTTCGTAGCCAAGCTGAGTGCTAATCAGCAAAGTGCGTTGCGACAGAGCACGAGGGTAGAGCAAATGGTGATATAGATACCAAAGCTGCTGTGGCGTTTCCGGTGCATTCAAGTCTTTGACAATAAGGACATCGGCATCAAGCATGTCCAATTCCATCTTACTCAGCAACGGCCGACCGAACGGACTTTGGGCAATGGCATGGGGGAACAGATAATCGGCCTGCTTGTAAAGCATTTCGCCCGTAATTACTAAGGTAGTAACGCCACGGCTCTTGAAATTGATTACTGCAGACTCAAGCAAAGCTTCTTGGTCTTCAGAGTAGTCTGATAAAAACAGTCCCCGCACCGAACCCTGGTAGAGACCTACAGAATCGACAAACCAATGGACTGCATCCCGGCATTCTCCCGGTTGCAGCGGCACTCTATTTGGAACATGGTCTACGCGTTGAGTCTTTGGCACCTTGGACGTGCTTTGCTTTCTAGATGGCCCATAAGGCCGGGTAATTCATTTTAAAGTAGTTCCACAATTAGTATCAGAATATGCACCATATGTCGTGTCATTAAGACTCTAGATAACAATTAGTTGTCATGGTCTGATAATTGATGACAAAGATTAATTTTGAAAATTCCTTAAACCACGGCGCCTGCTGTATTTTTGGCTTTTTGCTGTTTACATTCGAGTGCTTGACATATTTTCAGTTGGTGCGGGAATAGTACAATCAACTTTGGCCACCTCATTTTTTAAAATGATTGTCCGTATGCTCTCGTAATCGAACCTTAAAACCTAGGTTACGCGATGCAAAGTCCAGAAAGGAGAACACGTTCGATGAGATCAGCACTTCTAGTACTTGCACTTCTGTCAGGCCTTTCAGTCCAGGCAGCTAATGCACAGGTATGTGGAGACGAAGGTAGATATTTCCACCTCCGCCCACCATCCTACTCACTTCCTAGCGCAAGAAGACATGCAATCCACCGTTGGGCCAAAGCCCTTCGTTGGTACAGAGAACATTTGGGCGATAAGCCACTCTGCACCAAGTAAACCAGTTGAACTCTAACCAGTTCAGCTTCCCAGCCTAATAAGTTGGGTGGATTGTCCCCTAGAATCAGTGCTCCGGGCTTGCCCGGGGCTATTCTATTCTGATTCTTGGGGCTTGGCGTCAGAAGACCTTCTATGGGACTCTGGCATGCGTTGGAATCTAAAATGCAATTAGCGTCGCCATTCGGCGGCGTTAAACACTGGATTGTCCCAGGGAAGGCCAACAGCATGCTGTTGGCCTTTTTGCTTGTCCGTTTCAACAGTTTCCGCACCAGCGACATTCTCAACATAGCCTTGGTAAACAATTAGCTGCTGAGGCTGAGCCAAGAAAACCCAAGGCAATTGGGCAGAAAGGTAACTTTGCAACTGGCGATAAGGTTCAATTCGTTCAGACTTAGTTGCTGCCAAACGAGCAACAGTAATTAGACTATCGGCTTCTTTACTTCTAAGTCGGCAGAAATTAAGTGGCCCTTTACTACTCCAAACGACTGAACATTCGGGGTCGGGACCAAATGAACGACTCCATAAGACAGCGTCAAAACGCCCCTTTTGCAAATACGAGCGACGCACTGTGGAATATTCCATAGTCTCAACTTCGCAGATCACTCCAATTCTATTGAGATAATCAGCCACCACCTGCGCTACCTCTTCTTGATCCTTGATGGTATGAATTTTGAGGGCAAGTGGCTTGGGATTACCCGGCCTCAGCCAGCATTTTCCATACCGCTTATATCCAGCTCGTTCAATAAGCTGTATGGATAAACGAGGATCATATACAACATGCTTAGTGTCTTTACTGAAAGCCCAGTTGGTTACAGGAAAATCGCTATCGGGTATGACCGCATATCCACCATAGAAAACCTCAGCAATTGCTTTTCTATCAATTGCAGAAGCAAATGCCTGTCTAATCAAAAGCTCTTTCCATGGCTCTCTTTCTAGATTAAAACCAAGATATACAGTACGGTTACCATTGAAGACTGCCACCTTCAATGGTGCTCTTGTATTGTTAGTTTTGGGCAACTTAGCAGTGGCAAGAAATGTCTTCCAAATACGACCATCGACTGGCGCTACATCTACTTCACCACGGGCCAGGGCGACAGCCAATACGTTGCGATCTGGTACCACCCTCCATATTAAACGATCGCTTTTGGCAGGAGGACCCCAATGGTAGGGATTTCTCTCAAAAACCAATTCCAGACCACTTTCCCAACGTACTAACCTAAATGGTCCTGTGCCGATTGGATGACGACTGATTACTTGATTGCCATGATCAGCGCTACTAAGCAAATTAGCGGGCAAAATCCTTAGTTCTGCCAAACGTGAAATCAAAGGCTGACAGCGCCGAGCTAGCTTTATTGAAAAATCTCTATCGTTTTCAATATCAATGGTTTTAATATCGGCATAGTCGCTTTTAAATGGCGACAGCTCTGAAGCTCCCAACAGCAGTGACGCTTTGACATCATTTGTGGTAAGCGGCTGGCCATTGGAAAAGTGCAGATTTGGCCGCAGCTTAAAGCGATAAGTCAGACCATCTTCAGAAATAACAAAAGACTCAGCCAGCGCTGGCCTGAGGTTCATCTGGCGGTACAATACGAGCCAGAATCTATGCCACGCACTGGATTAAAAGATACAGGCTCCCATACCATGCCAAGAACAATTTGCTTCACTGGTGTCTTTAATTTTGGTTGAGCAGCACCAACAGAAAAACTGCCCAGCACTGCAAAAACGAGTGCAGCTGCAATTTTCTTGCCTAGCTGCTTCTGAGCGAGCTGCTTCGTGCATAGCTTCAGATGCCCGATGGTCCACCCTGAGAGACAAAGTAGAAACAAGCCAACATAACCAGCATGGCACTAGTAACCCCTAGCCAGAATCCTGCTACCAGAATTTGCCACACTATCAAAGCTTGACGAGCTGTCAAGCTGATCATAATGCCTAGTCTATTAATAATGTAGAAAACCACAGAGCCAACGGTAAAGAGCAATGGCAAGAGCTTCAAGACTGGCGAGACAGGCACTGAAACGGCCATTACCAAGCTCAAAATGCACATAATCACCAAGATAATGGTGACATAATCAGAAAATCGTTGCTTTACGTTTTCAGCAACAGAAGCGTCGTTAATATGTTTAATTGCCAAGTACAAATTGGCGAGACCAGCCCGGCGCGGAAAATTTCCAGCTTCTTGGGGCATTGGTGGCTCAAAAGCTGGCTTTGCAGCAGCATCGGCGCCTTGGGCATCTCCTACTGATTCTGGCTTTGTTGAGTCGGCTTCAGCCACAGAGACCTCGCAAGTACTTGGGAAGAGAAAAACTAAATCATTACCTTAGCGGCAACTAAAATATTTGACTAACTAATATTATCATTCAACTCATAGCTCAAAGACTAAGACAGATAACAAGTGACCAATTCAACCGACCAGCCATATTCAAATGAGCCAAACGTCACAGTGCTGGTCTTGCATTGGCGCGGAATAGAGAAAACTCGACGCTGCCTTATTTCTCTAAGATCGAGCAGCTACAAAAACAGCCATGTTCTCTTGGTCACCAATGGCTCACCAGAGGGCGACAGCTCTCTATTGGCCACTGAATTTCCCGAAGTAGAGCTACTCAACCTCGATCGTAACTACGGCTTTGCTGGCGGTTGCAATCGCGGCATGGAAAAGGCTTTAGCCAATCAGGCTGACTTTATCTGGCTCTTGAACAACGATGCCATAGCTAGACCAGAAAGCATTGAGCACCTGGTTAAGGCAGCGCTTTCTAACCCAGAAGCAGGTGCCCTGGGTGCGATTGTCTTAGAAGGTCACAGCAGTACGGCCGAAGAAGCTGGCCTGGGCGAGATAAACTTCAACAAGGCCAAAACTTATTTGCGCAAAACCAGTTTAGTAAAAGCTCGTGCTCAAACTAGCTCAAAGCTAGAACAAGGCGGCTATTCTTGCGCCTGGTTATCTGGCTCCAATTTGCTCCTACGCTCGAACGCCCTTAAAAAAATTGGCCTCTTCGATGAACGCTACTATCTGTATTTTGAAGATGTAGAGTTGTGTAAACGACTTACAGATGCTGGTTTTAAATGCCTTTTGGTACCAGGCTCAACCATCGAGCACGAGGGCAATGCCTCCACCCAAGGCGGTCTAAGCCTATGGCGCTCGTACTATCATAGCCGCCATCGCTTGCTCTTCTTTATGCAGTATTGCTCACCAAGCCAGCGCCCACTTGCCCTTCTGGCCATTTGGGGACATTTCCTTAAGCACTGCCTAACCTTACCTATGCGGGGAAAAGCAGGCCAGGCTCGCCTAAAGGCTGAGTGGCTCGGACTAAAAGACTACTACGCAAATAGACTAGGACCAGCTGCCTGTCTCGAATGGTGCGAAACAATAAATTTGTAAGGCTACAGCTTTTGTAAGTACTTCTACTTTTGTAACGGCTGCTACTGGGCCAGTTAGATTGGGAATAACGGACATATGTAGACATAAATTTTAGCTACCCTAAGCCTGACGGTAGCTACGGAAACCCTGGAGAAGCAGTGGATTTAAGACTGGGAACAATTTTAAGCCACTTTGGCTTGCTGCAAGAACACGAGTTCGACCGCGCCCTAAAAGTCGCCAACGAGACTCGCCTGCCGGTAGGCAAAGTTCTGGTAATGTTCGAACAACTCACAGATAACACCCTTAAAGCAGCCATAGATGCCCAATGGATGCTCAAAGATGGCTTAATTTCAATTGGCCAAGCGCAACACGCCGTCGACCTCGTCCGGCGTAAAAACTGGGCTTTCAGCGATGCATTGCTCACCATGGGCATTGATGCCTACGCCACCCGCGGCGCTAGACTTGGTGAGCTTATGGTGGGCTCAGGACAACTGAGTGAAGACGAAATTAGTAAATTTCTCAAGGTCAGTAACTACTCGGGGCTACCCTTAGGTCGCATTTTGCTGCTGCTTGACCGTGTCACTGAAAATGCTCTAGGTTCAACTCTTCGGCTTCAGCACGATATTAGAGTTGGTGGGCTAGAAGTCGATACTGGCCTGGCTCTAATTCGCGAGACAGTAAAACGTGATTGCGGTAATCGACAGACTGACAGTTTACTGCTGGGCGAGTTGCTTTCTCATGCTGGCATTTTGAAAGAATCAGAAGTAGCCGTAGCACTCGATATAGCTGCCGCCAACAGCAAAATGGTGGGCGAAGTTTTAACTGAACACGGCTGGATTTCAGACACAGTTTTAGACAAAGCTCTAAGTCTACAGAAAAAAGCCCGTGCTAAAGAAATCACCCTAGATGATGCTGTCTCAACCCTCAAAGGACAAGCTGAAACCGGAGCATTTGCACCCCTCTCAGCCTTTGATTTTACAGGCCCGACTGATTTCGAGCGCAACATTAGCCTCTACGAATATCTGCGTTTAACTGGATATATCACACCAGAAAAGCTGTCAGACGTAGTCACACGAGCAGCCCGAGAGCCAGCCATAATTGCCGATATACAAGCCAGCCCGCAGGCCACTCTTAAAGATACTTTGAAAATTGCTGTCACTGACTCGAACCGCTTTCTCAGACTACTCTCAAGTGTTTTGCCTGACGATAAAGACGTTATTGATACTGGCTATGCTTTTCAGCAACAAGTGCGCAAAGGCACCATCAAACTTGATCGCTCAATTCTTGAATTTACCCTGATGCGTACAAAAAAGGATATGGCCTTCTCCCTCTAATCAAAATAGTTGCATATACAACTATTTTGAAAAAGAAGAATCAATCACTACTCCACTAGAGTCAGTGCTTAAACAAATCAATTTCGAGAGCCTTGCTGGCAGCGGCCGCAGCACGCTCATCTTTTTCAGCTAAAGTCACATTTCCCAATTGACGATAAGCCTTAGCCCTCAAGTCAAAAGCCATGCTATGCAGCCGTGGATCTGCCAAGGCAGCAGAATAGTCTTCAATGGCTGCCGCTGTTGCACCAGATCCCTGACGAAAGGCTCCACGCACGCAATAATAAGAATACTTCTTAGGCGACAGAGCAATGGCATCGGTCATATCGGCCTCTGCTTTCTTATAGTCATGCAATTTGAAATAACATTCAGCGCGATAGTTGAGCAGTGTTGAAGAAAGCGGCTTGAGCTTTAATGCCCTGGTTAAACACTCAGCAGCCTCCTGGTATTTATTCAAGGCCTTTAGGCTCAGTGCCTCAAAAGTGAGAGTATCAACAGTACCTTTGTTAGGATTCGAATGATTTAAAGCACCATATTGGCGCACAGCTTCTGCATATTTTCCTAGACGAAAATAGCACTCTGCCTTTTTAGCTAAAGCATAATTGTCTTTAACAACTAAGGCATTAGCGCGAACAAGGTCAGCCAAAGCCAAATCATAATGCCGATTTTGCATATACAAGTCAGCCCGACACAAGTACAACTGCAAGTCTTGTGGATTTGCTTTGATCAATTTTCTCAACTGATTCATCACTTTGTCAGGTTGTTTTTTTGCCGCATAAATATCAAGTCGCTGCCTATCCAATTGGTCTCCGCAGCTCACGCCTGATTGATCACAAGCCAATAGAGCCTCATCATAACGCTTGAGCTCAAAGAGGGCATTCGCTTTCGTCGAATAAGTCATTGGCTTAGCGAGCCCTGCTTTGATAAAACCATCACAGAGAAATACTAAATCTCGATACTTTTTCTGTTGCGCAAATTCGTAGTTAATACTATCCTGCAAACTCAAATCTTTTGTTGCCCTCATATATGCCAGACAATCAGCTAGCCCTTCTTTAATTTGGCCCAGCTTAAATTCTAAAGTAGCTCTATTTGAGTAAGCTCTGTCTAACTTTAAGGCTATAGAACGACCATACTCGTTCAACGCCTCCTTATCGCGCCCCAATCTCTCAAGCACCAAACCAAGCATTAGTGCCCCTTCTGCATCTTTTGCAGCGAGTTTCTTAGCCAAAATCAAGTCAACCAATGCTTTCTCATTTTCGCCCTTTCGCAAGTATGCGTTGGCTCTGACTTTGCAAATCTGTGCCACCACAGGCTCATTATTCAGCTGAAAATACTTGTTGGCGTCGGCAATCGTCTCCTCAGTGTGTTCAAGAACATTGTAAATCTCTGCTCGGTGTCCAAACAGTCGAGCAGCTGAAGGGTGAGTCAACAAATATCGATCAAGACGTTTGAGTCTGACGTTTGGGTCGGCAATAGCAGTCACGGCCAAATACTCTTGCCGATCTTCAACGCTCTCAGCATAGCAGCTGAAAAAAGGGCAGTTAGCCACAAGTAGAAAAAACAGTACCAGTGCTAGCTGCAATCTATTGAACACTATTTTGACCTATGCCAAAGATGCAACAAGTCTAACGCGCTTTTCCGTCTGACCCTAAAACAGCAAGAGGAGCAACTATTGTTTCTGTAACTGGTATATCACGAAAGAACAAACTAGCACTGCTGCGAACTGCGTTAGGTACAGGATTAACCACTTCAGCATTAACTGTAAAATCGCCCGTGCCCTCATTTCGAGTCATAAATATGCGCTTGATTTGCGCTTCATTATCAATTTGCGCAACTTTATTAAGAACCAGCGGTACTTCCAATTTGACCTTTAGACCCTCTATGTTCGTCAGCTCAGGATACCTGCCTTGACCCAACTGAAAGCGCAAAGAACCGACTTCTAGACCAATAATAGATATTCCAGCAGCAACATCACGCTTTTCTGGTAAAAGAATCTCGCGCTTAAAGTCTCGCTCAATTAAAAATCGATTGGCTCCTTCCTTAGAAATAGACTTCACTCCACCTACCACCTTTTCCATCATTTCGCAGCTTTGCCCATTCATTTCTACACCAGCAACGGTTAAGCCAAACTTGACCAAATCACTTGGATTTTCAGCGCTTATCCTAACTGGAGGCAGTTGCTTCAATGCTTCGGTCGCTTTCACCACTGGTGATTCAAGGGCAAGCTCAGCCCAGCGTGCCTCAAATTGATCTTCTTTGCGCGGTTTAAAAAAGGCTTCAGCAGCGTCTCTGACGTGTTCTCTCAGCAGTGATTCAGTGCGCAAGCGTGACTGCTCTCTCTGCTCAAAATAAAACGGCTCTTGGCGGGAATGGCACTGAATAGTAGAAGTATAGCGCGGTGAAATTTGTTGAAATCTAGAGAGATTAGTTGGGTCTCCTTGTATCGCCCACAAACCAGCTCTAATTTTCAAATTCAATTCATGAGCGCCTGGTACGAGTGCTTCAATTTGTTGGCCATACTTAGTTTTCTCATCTGCCGTTTTTGCTAAGGTGTAGTCACGACGAGCCCGGCGCAGATCATCCTTTTGTTCAGTGGTTAAGCCTTTTTCGGCCAAAGTTCTTTGTCTGACCAAATCGTTTATTTGCTCAGCTTGAACAGCTGTTTTAGAGCGTTCTTGTCTTTCTGAAAAAGGATCGTAGAAGTTGAGATAACCAGTTTTAAAACTACCTACATTGAGCTCTGAAGGTTTTGCTAGAGAATCGCCTTTACCATTGCCTTGAGCGCCATCTTTGCCTAGGCCCAGAGCTTTGCGATCACCATCAATGTCTAGTAAAAAGCGTCTCAGCGCTGCCGCACTGTCTGAGTTATCTAGTTGAGGGCCACCTAGTCTGCCGTCGCCCATTGCTTCACCTACCAAAAAACGTGCTTTAGCCCCTGAGTCAACATGTCTATCCGAACCAGCAATAAATTAGACATGCAACAGGCTTTTCTAGAGGAAGCAA
>LNEX01000323.1 GCA_001464165.1 bacterium Ga0077546 | reverse complement strand
GCGGGGCTTGGCGGTGGGCTGCAAGCAGTACAATGCCTGCATACCAGGGGGTAGGTTTGCGCAACAGGCTCGCTGAACCGCCCCCATACCATTTTTTTGAATTTATAGTCGACCGGTCTATTGCATATGTCAAAAAAATGAATGCGATAGAGCAAAGCACCGCTCCACAAAATAGAGCACAGCTCGGCAAGCCAAAAAAAGGGTGAGAGGAATTCCCCCCACCCAAGATAGAGCTGCGCCAGAGGCCCTATGCCTTCTTAGTCTTAGCGCGAATTTTGCCGCCTAATCTGACTGGTGCGGCGAACATATCTAGTGATAAATTAGTTGCGTTTGCCAATAATCGTGGCCTGATTAGCTTGTGGCACATGCAGGTGATAATCACCTTCAGCCCCTGGCAGAGCAGTTTTTACGATCAGTCTTTTGTCTTGTAGATGGCTGTGACGCGCGGCTTCTGTTACCAGTGTGTCGTAGAAAAATTCGCCCCCATCAAGAATAATTGTCTTGGTGGCAACGACATTTTGAGACAGCTGAAGTTTTATTGAAGAAGCATGGGCACTGCCAACTAAGGCAACAATTTTGGCTTTTTCGTCACTTTTGCAAATGTTAGCCATCAGTTCTACCCAGTGAGCTTCCCTAAGCTTGTTGACAGCAAGTTCAAGCTCGGCCCAATTGGGCAGACTTAAGTCTACATGTTCAAGGTCTGTGTCTAGGAAAATCACAGACATGTTGGCTTCTAGTGCGGCATCGATGGCCATCACGTATGGTTCAGGGTCATAGCCCCAGAGTGCGCGAAATTCTTGGGCTAGGCCTTCGCGGCTTAGAGTTCCAGCTCTATATTCAGAGATCAAATATTGCTTAGAAGATGGCATAGCTTCATAAGCTAGTATGGTAAAGCCTGCATTGGCTAACTCTTTCATGTGGTCAATTAGTTCTTGTTTTTGTACAACTGAAGCGTGTGCTTCGCCAAATACTAATACTCTGGTGTCGCTATCTACTATCTTTGAGTAGTTTACTTCATGAGCGCTTGTAGCCATGCACTGCTCAAACTCTGCCAGCAATTGGGAAGAGCAAGACCGAGGTTTGTGTTTAGCTGGCTTTTGGTAGCTGGAAAATTCTAGCCAAAAGCCAAAAAAGAGTATTCCAAGCCAAATGAGAAAGGGTATTCCGGTTTCAAGAAAGTATCTTTTGATGTCTTTCATTAATGTCCTTGTTGAACATCCAGAAGGTGCAATAGATCTTCAATATTGCCAAACGGAGGAGCAAGGTTCACTAACTCCTCTAATTTCAATTTCCGTTCTTAGAAAGTTTCGACATTGGCACCGTGAGCTGTGGCGCTACCGTTAAATGGTTCGCTGGTCAGTTTAGACTGGTCTAGCGGAAAGTAGTGTGTGGCGTAGACACTACCCATTGGCCCTCTATCTTCGATTTCCACCGATCTACTTGTGAATTCGCCATGGTAGACGAGTTCGCCCGGATTGGGTGTTTGTGGTGGCTCGATTTTGATGTAAGCCATGCCGTCGTTCTTACCAGTGTGACCGTCACGGATAGGGCGTTTGACTATGTAGCCTTTGCTTTGTGTCATTTCTGTCTCCAAAAAACTCGTGCACCGTCAAAATAAATTGAACCAATTGGTTCATTGACGGTAGTGATGATGGGCTTGATGCCTGGAATGAACCAGTGCCAGAAGTGTTTGTACTTATGGGTGGCTCGTGTGCGGCTCAATAGCACTGTTGTCTCAGGCATTAACTTTAACAAAGCGCCCTTATGTAGCGTAAAGTAGGGTTGGCAATCTTCTGGGTGCTTGTCAAAGTGTTCTTCTGTCCAGCTGGTTTCAAGCAGTAGATGGGCTTGTCCTGCTGTTTCCAGGTTGAGTGAAGGGGTGTCATTACTTAAGCGTTCACCGTACTTTAATCTTATTAAGACAGCCTCTGTGTCTGATTTGTCTCGCTCTAAATGCAGCTGTCCGTTCTCGTTTGTAAGCACTGCATCTAAGAGTCTGCCGCAAGAGAAGCAATTGCTGCTGGCAATTAAGCCATCAGTGAGACTGAATCTCAATTCGTGTCTCTCACTTCTTTCGTCTGTCGACAGGGTTGGTAGTGAGATGTATGGGCGGCCATGGGCCGGCATTTCAACGGCAATGCCGACGGTCACTTCGTCAGGTGTGACGTCATAAAGTTCCAATATTATAGCCTCTATACTAGTGCTGCATTGGTACTGTCTTGCTGTGAGAGATTGCTCAGCACGTTCGAAAGCGACTGTGCCAGTGCTACTTCGCCTACGGCTGATAGGGCCGCTCCAGCTTGGACATTGACAGATTGAACATGACCGCGATTGTTGAGATCGTTTAGCAGAAAACTGCGTCTTTCTTCTACTGTGGTGCCAAGCACTTGTTCAACCATTTCACGGGCCACTGCTTCAGTTGTAGATGAATCACTCACTATTATTTGGCCGATTAGCGATTGCACAACTTCTTCAATTTTGCTTTCTGTAAACATCATTTCGGGGTGGCCCTGGCCTATGCATAGGCTTTCCGCTGCTTCTTTTGTGACTTTCTTTAACGCTAGAATCAGCGTGCTAGCTGCAGGCTGGTTGCTGTTCCATGTTGCTAGGTCTGTATTAATTTGGCGCAGTTGTTGCTCAAGTGCCAGTAGGCCATCGGTGTTTGTAGTTGCGACGAAAGGGGCTTTGTTTTTGTGGTTATCCAGCAGAGCCGATATTCTTTCGTATTGCTCAATCACCATGTAGAAGGTCTCACTTGCTATCTCATAGTGCTGAGCTTCAATCATGGCCAAGCAATCTCTGGCTAAGCCCAGGGTTGTGTTTGCTGAAAAGAAAGCAGCAGCGAGCCAGGAAAGGTTCTCGTCATCTGGTTCTTGGCTGAGGTCAGCAAATAGGTTTGTTAGTAATTCGATCATGGTGATTTGGTCTTCTAAATCACTTTTGAAACGGCTGGCATTGTTGCTGTTGATGGTGTCTTTTTTGTTTTCGTTCATTAGTGTTTCCCGGTCTATTGGGTTGAGTTGATTTGCTTGTTTTATAGGAGCTTTAGGTGCCCGGTGATTGGATCTAACCGATCGCTCCAGTCTGGACCAACTGCCACTACGGTGTAGGTGGGCTGGCCGTGAAACTCTGTGGTGCCAAGATCTTGCACAAGGCGAGTATTGAGACCAGCGTCACAAGCCTGCTTGTAGATATCGAGCAGTTCGGCTTCGCTATCTACCCGTACTACTGTTTTCGGATAGTTGGCACAGAGCCATTGCTGGGTGAGTTCGTCGGTTTTGAGCACCGGAATAGGATTAGAATTAGGATTAGAATTAGCACCTGAGCGATCAATTATGGCTTCTTGCACCGCATGACCTGTTTGGGCTCCAACTTTGCCTTTGCGCATGTTCAGGTCGTTTCGCACAACCAATATCATTTTTAGTTTTGCTGTCATCTATCTTTCTCCTGGTGGTAAGCACATCGGCTTCCCTGCCTGATGTGCTTGTGGTCTTCAGCGTGCCTTTATTTACTCTTTTCCCCGTGGAATTGGCCTTCTTCAGTTGAGCCTTTCAGCGCAGCTGTTGAAGATGTTCCGCCAGTGATGGTCATTAACAAATTGTCGAACCAGCCAGCGCCAACTTCTGCTTGGTGTTTCACGGCTGTGTAGCCTTGATTGACCATGGCAAATTCTTCTTCTTGCAAACGCACATAAGCTGGCATGCCTTCTGCAGCGTATTCACTGGCCAGTTTGAACATGCTCAGGTTGATTGAGTGCCAGCCTGCCAAAGTGATGAAGTCGAACAAATAGCCCATTTTAGCGAGTTCATCCATGAAAATGGCGATGGTGCCGTCGTCCAAATATTCCTTCCAGTGGAAAGAAGGAGAACAGTTGTACGCCAAGATTTTGCCAGGGAACTGGGCATGAATAGCGTCGGCGAACTGCTTTGCTTCAGCCAGGTTGGGGCGAGAGCATTCGTACCAAATTACATCAGCATACGGGGCATAAGCTAAGCCGCGGGCAATTACTGATTCGATGCCGCCTTTGACGCGGAAGTAGCCTACCATCGCGCCAGTGGCCGCATCTTTTACCGTACCAATGGCAGTGCGTTCACCGCTTAAGAATGCGTGGTCACGTGGGTCGATGTCAGAGGTCAGCAATGTGGCGTCAAGCGCATCTGTACGAGCAATGATGATTGTCGGAACATCTAACACATCAGCGGCCATACGAGCAGCAGCCAAAGTATTAACGAATTGAGAGGTGGGTACAAGCACTTTGCCGCCCATGTGACCGCATTTTTTCTCCGCTGCTAGTTGGTCTTCAAAGTGCACACCAGCTGCCCCTGCTTCGATCATCATTTTCATTAGTTCGTAGGCTTGTAGTGGGCCACCAAAGCCAGCTTCGGCATCGGCTACGATAGGCAAATAGGCCTCCATGCCAGACTTGCCTTCGAGTTTCAAGATTTGGTCATAACGAGCTAAGGCATTGTTTAGGCGACGCACCACAGCCGGTACGCTGTTAGATGGGTAGAGACTTTGGTCCGGATAAGTATGACCAGCCAAGTTGGCGTCAGCAGCTACTTGCCAGCCGCTCAAGTAGATTGCTTTCAGGCCGGCTTTTGCCATTTGTACTGCTTGCGAGCCGTTTAAGGCGCCGAGAGCAATAACTTGCTCACCATTTCTCAGCATGTTCCAAAGTTTGATGGCGCCATGACGAGCGATGGTGACATCGGCATTAACGCTGGGGCGTAAGCGCATTACGTCTTCGTCAGCGTAGGTGCGCTTGATTCCGTGCCAGCGAACATCCATAGCAGTGGGTGTAACACAGCCACCGAATGTGATTGTTTGTTCAGTGCCAGCATTTTGAGCTGCTTTATCAACTACTGGTTTGTCAATAGTTAGAATCAGAGGGTTTCCGTCAACTGATCCTTCAACGGGGACTTTATTGGAGTTGTCAGTGCTTTGTGTGGTCATTTGCCTACCTGATTGTGTTTGGTTAATGGGATTGTCTTGAGCTGCATTTTCAGCTTGCTCGGTTTCGTTGGTGAGTAGCACTTCGTACGCTACGAGGGTTAAAAACTCCTCAAAGCGCTTTTTCATCACTACCTGGTTCAGCACCCTCTCGGCCTGCATTAAGCGGGCTTGTAGGAGCGGAGAGGCTCCTTTCAGAAGGGCATTTAGTTCTTCTGTCAGGAAGGTGCGGTAGAGGTGACGGTTAAAAGTGCGGCCATCTTCAAGCTCGGTGTCATGATTGAGCCATTGCCACAACTGTGCCCGCGATATTTCGGCCGTGGCGGCATCTTCCATTAAGTTGTGAATAGCCACAGCGCCACGGCCCATAAGCCAGGCGGCTATGTATTGCAAGGTGACATTGATGTTGTTGCGGATGCCATTTTCAGTGACAGTGGTGGGAATATCTTCCAGTGAGATTAGACTCTCGGCGCTAATCTCCTCGGCATGGACGTCGCTACAACCGCAGGCATTGCTGGCAATGGCCTTATCTTTTTGATTGGCTTTAGCCTGTAATACCGAGACAAATTCTTGTTTCGCCACTGCGATCAGATCGGGATGCGCCACCCAGGTACCATCGAAGCCCAGGGCTACTTCTCTGGCTTTGTCGCGTTTTACTTTGTCTAAGGCCTGAGCTGTTACAGTGGGGTCATTCTTATTGGGAATAAAGGCCGACATTCCACCCATAGCATGAGCGCCACGACGATGGCAGATCTCTACCAGCCGTTGACAGTAAGCCTTCATGAAGGGAACATCCATGGTGATCAGGGAGCGATCGGGTAACACCATGTCACTATGGCTTTTCAATCGCTTGATAAAGCTGAAGATATAGTCCCATCTGCCAGCGTTTAAGCCGGCAGCGTGCTCTTTTAGTTCAAAAAGAATTTCTTCCATTTGAAACGCTGCCATGATTGTTTCAGTTAGCACTGTGGCTCTAATGGTGCCGCGCTCAATGCCAATATAGTCTTGAGCAAAGTTGAAGATATCATTCCAGTAGCGAGCTTCATGGTGACTTTCCAGTTTTGGCAGATAGAAATACGGACCGGTGCCTCGGTCAATTAGCTCTTGGGCGTTATGAAAGAAGAACAGACCAAAGTCAAAGAGACTGGCTGGGATGGGCTCGCCTTTGATCAAAAGATGTTTCTCGGACAAGTGTAGACCACGCGGTCTAACGATTAAGGTGGCTAGGGTGTCGTTGAGCTTGTAAGTTTTACCAGCTGATGCGCTAAATTCTAAAGTTCGCCTGACGGCATGATAGAGATTGGCCTGGCCCGAAACCATGTTCAACCAGGTAGGGCTCGAACTATCTTCAAAGTCGGCCATGAATACATCGGCACCGGGCGCTGAGTTAAGGGCATTGATGATCATTTTGGCGTCGACAGGGCCAGTGATTTCAACTAGTCTTTGTTCTAGATCGGCTGGACAACTAGCAACTTGCCAGTCTTGTTGATCCGACCACAGTTGTTTGCTTTTAAATTGAGGCAACTGTCCTTTGTCTAGTTTTCTTTGACGCTTGCGACGACTGGCAATTAACTCAGCTTGACGCTTGTGAAAGTTTTTGTGCAGAGCCGCTAGAAATGTCAGTGCTTCGTCAGAGAGTATGAATTGCAGTTGTGAATCGGGGGTGGCACTGATGGCAATGTTTTTGGTCATTTGATTTTCCAGATGGGTTGAGCAGCCGAAGCTGCTAAAAGAGGAGCGGAGGCAGCATGTCGCCGCTACCGAATAAAAGGGGTAGCACTTTGGAAAATGGGTTTCGCCGATAGTTTTTGTTTTTGCTGGGAATTAAATTGCCGGGTCTTTGGTGAAGAGTTTTTGTTGGTACTGTTGATAACTAGCAGGGCCGAACTAGCTATTTCAGCCTGATGGCAATTAAGAAAGGCTTAAATAGTGCTTTACCACTATCGATAATTGAGTGAGTAGTAATATGGGCCGCTTTTGCTTTTTTTTGCGAGACTGTGATACTCGTGCTGTAGCAGGCTTTGAGTAGGTGCTGGCGCCGACAGTGGGACTATTCCCAAAAATCTTTCAGGGGCAGAAACTATTGCCCCGATTGCGTCTTCGCACATCTTCTCAAGTGTCTCAGATTTCTTGTTTTAAAGCGGCTGGTCGAAAAGAGCAAATCTGTTTGATCACTATATGTATATATTGCTGGCGGCAGGCCAGTTATAGCAGCGAAAGCAATGAAAGTAGCGCACATCCGGAGCAGAAAAATGGAACATCAAGTTGAGACTCGTAGTGAGCAACAGCAAAACGAAGCTTCTAGCTCCAGATTTTACGATGAAATTGATCAGCGTCATAGTCGCACTTCAAAGCTTGATGTTAGTGGTGCTGAAAGAGAAAGTGCCATTGATAAGCTCGACCGCACTTTAATCGTTAACCCTGGAGAAGGTTTGTGGTCGGTAGCCCGTAGAGCCTTAGCCGATGAAGGTGCGGATGATAGGGATGGACGAGCAATCACAGCCAAAGTTCGTGAAATTATTGAATTGAATAGAGATAGGTTTCCTAATCTTGTGTTAGCGCCCCATCGTGTTTATCCGGATCAGTGGCTCTTGGTGAGAGAACCGAAACAGCAGTTGTCTGTTCAGACCGATAGCAGTCGTGAGCAAGTGATCAGCAGAGATGAAAGCGCGCCTGCTAGAGACATTCCGGCCGAGGTTGAAGCCATTCCTGATTTTATCAAAAGAGCTAAGGCTGGCCAAAGAGTGCATGCAGTTAGTGGTGAGGAAGTCGATGCTGAGAAAGGCTCTAAAGTCATTGCCCATGCGGGCTCTGATGTTCAAGCCATGAATGGTTCTTTTGTGCTTGCTCTTCCTGGTTCTAAAGTCAGAGCATTTAACGGTTCAGCTGTAGCCGATTATGGTGGCGAAGTGGAAGCGTTTAAAGGTTCGGTTATTTTCGATATGAAAAGTATGGCTGCAGAAGATAACTATGTAAATTAGTCAACGATCAATGCTTCTACAATGATGGGGTCTAGCTAGCGCTAGGCCCTTTTTCGTTTGTGTGCCGAGCAATTTTGTTTGTTGCTGGCTGTAACTTTTCATACGCTTCTAGGTGCGACAGGCGAGACAGCGTGCGGTTTACTAGCCCTGTTGAAACTGAATTTCTCCTAACCTCAGTTTGACTTGGTGTTTGAGATTGCCCAGTGTGTGGGCTTTTTACCTTCGGTGGCTTGCTTCGCTGCGCTGTGCAATTGTTTACAATCATTGGTTCCTGCCCTGCTTTCTCGCTAGAACTGAATCACTACTCGTTCGCCACCAATTTTCGGAATCACTGCAAACACCTTACCAATGCCCTTATACATGGAATCGTCGCAATCACTTAGTGACTGCGACGTGGTTTCGACGTGGCGCCAGTAGTAGAGACCTTCTTCGTAATTCAATTTGGAATAAAGCCATGAAACAAAACCTGCTCGCCTTGATCTTCGCCTCAGCTTTGTGCACTTTCGCTAACTTCGCTATGGCAGATGGTTATACCGGAAATCCTAATCCAGCAAGCCCGAGCAACACCAGTGAGAATACCAATGCCCTTAACGGACAAGTCACTGGTCATCAATCACAGATCGCTGCACCAACAGCTATCGCGGCCCCGAGTTATATTGCTGCTCCAAATCAAGCTAATGTGGCTGGACAGGGTGGCAGTTTGAACATGAACTCTAGAAGTACCAGCACCACTCTCTTTGGTCCGCAAGCTAACGCTATTCGTAGCGCTGACTGTGCTGGGGATGCCGATGGCATTTCGCTCTATTCGATTTTTGGTGGAATAGGGTACTCCCATGCTGACGAGAGTAACATCTGTCGAATTCTAGGTGTTATACAAATGACCTGCGCTACTGCTACTAACTTAGTACAGACCGGTGCAGTCTTAGCCCAGAATCAACAGCTTAACGCTGTTGGATACAAGATATTGAATCAGGCTGTCGATATGGTTGAGCAATGTACACAGCAGATGCAGGCTAATCCAATAGCGTTAGAGCTGCGCGCCGCCTACGCTAAGAATATTCTCGGTAAACCAGTTGCAGAAAGCGACGACTGAGAAAGCAAGCAACCGATTTAACGTTAATAAGGAATGACGCAAGATTTACCTCCCAACTTAGCGCAGGGAGGCGTAGAGCGGAGTCAACCAAACCAAAAAAAAGAGACAACCTCATGAAAAAACAAAACATCGCAACCACAATCTTCACCGCAGCAGTATTGGTTCTGGCTTCAGTTTCGGCTCAAGCTAATCCTCCTGTATACGCTGGCGGTAACGTCTCGGATCAGTGGCAGCAATCGGCTCAGCGTGGTGGCTTTAACGTCAGCGACCAGGCGCAGTGGAGTCACCAAGCAGGTCGTTTCAATTTATCGACCCAGGGTCAGTTGAATCTACAAAGTGGTGTCTTCAATGACAGCACGCAATTTCAAGGCAATGCTCAGGTAGGTCATTTCAATGACTCTACTCAGGTGCAAGGCAATACTCAGTTCGGTCATTTAAACGATTCAGCTCAATGGCAGCAGTCAACGCAGCGAGGTGCTTTTAATGACAGCACGCAAGTTCAGGGTAACACTCAGTTCGGTCATTTGAACGACTCAGCTCAGTTTCAGGGCAATGCTCAAGTAGGCCATCTCAATGACTCTACTCAGGTGCAAGGCAACACTCAGTTCGGTCGTTTGAACGACTCGGCTCAGTGGCAGCAGTCTGCGCAGCATGGTGCCTTCAATGACAGCGCTCAGTTTCAGCGCAACACTCAAGTAGGTCATTTCAATGACTCTACCCAGTTTCAAGGCAATACTCAGTTCGGCCACTTAAACGACAGCACCCAAGTGCAATTTAACAATCAAAATGGTGCTGTCAATAATAGACAGCAAGTACAACATTCTACTCAAGTGAGCCCTTACTAAGAAGGAGGTCGGCTCTAGTTTTGAGTGGTGCATGCAGTTAGAGAGGGCTTTCGGATGAAAGCTTAGCCGTAAATCTGATTAGTCTCATGGCAATGGATTTCCATGAGACTAACAGTAAAAATTTTTTCTGAAGAGATTGCAATAGACCGGTCTATTGTTCGAGTCGAGATTGATATAGACTGATTAAGGCCTAGTTTGAAGAAGGTCTCTGTCTGTCTTCGAAATGGTCCATACGGTCTTCAAGTTTAACTATGCGTTTTTCTAGCCTGCCAACGTTGCGTTCTGATCAAATCAGCAGAGCAGATATGCCGCTTAGCTTGGTATTTACTTCTGAACGGAACTCATGGAATTCATCAATGGCGTGATCGAGCTTAACGTTGGTTTGGTCAAGCTTGGCATTGGTTTGGCCAATGGCGGAAGCAAGCATGGTAAAGCCTGCTCTCATTTCACCTTGAAGCATTTCAATTAGTTCTCTGTCTTGGTTCGTGGTCACACCCTCGCTAGTCTTACAATAGAGATAACGTTGGAATGCTGTCAATAGTTCATTTTCTCTGGGCTATTTAGGCCACTTCCGATTAATTTTTGCCAAGAGCTACGATTAGTCGTAGTAGTTGCTTGGTTTAAAAAATGCCCATAAGCCAGAGCAGCGAGAGTTTGAGCATTAGATGCAGAGCGGCAGAGGTTTCCCGCTGGCGCTCTGCTTCCAAATAAGCTAGCCGCTCTTAGCTATTAGCTTGAAGAACTATTAGCTCCTTTTTGTGCTGGCAAACAAGTTTATTCCTACCCAGGCAAAAACAGACAGAACGGCAATGAAGACAGCGCCTTGCATTAAACCGATGACAAAAGCAATCAGCCAGGCACTAATTGTGCCTAGGCTAACAGCAGTTGAAGTTGCTCCGGCCGCACCACCAGCGGTGTTGAATACCGTTGCTGCAAAAGTTGCGACAAGAGCGGCCCAGGCAAGGTCGAGCCCGATTGCCCATTTGATTATTTTCATTGTTGATTTCGGTCATGATTCTTTCCTGTTGTGTTGAAAAACGAATGACCAGCTGGCTGGGCAAGCTGACCATTCGTGAAATTTTGTTCTTGGCAGGGCTGATTTAGATCTCAGTCACCGCTATTACTGCACAGTGAGCGCGCACAGCTACTACCTGTTGGGCGCTTAATTCGACTTCGAATTCAGTGCAGTCCTGAACATCGTTAGTGATGGTGATGGGAATACCCAGGGCACGTAGCTCCCTTACTTCGTCGTCATGCATTGTTATTGCAGTTACTTGGTAGTTTTGTGTCATCTTATGTCCCTGTTTATTTGTTGTTGGAATGAGACAGCCTTGCGAAAAGTCGTGAGAGCGAATCCCACATTTCTTTTGACCAGGCGCTTACTGAGTCGATCATGGGCGCTAGGGCGCTCCATACGCTTCTCGCCCAAACTAGTAGTTGTTTGAAGAAGCGTCCAGCAAATTGGCACAGGCTTTCAATGTAAGGACTGATTAAGGGTATTAACCAATTCCACATTGCCACTAACCGGCTTCTGATGGCGTGCCAGGCTCTCTTTGCTAGTGTGGCTGCGGCAGTTCTGACGCTTTCTAGCCAGTTCCAGACAGCGACAATGTGTGGCCAAAGCCAACCAGTGAGTTGCTGAATTTTGGTAACAACCCAGTTCCAGACAGCGACTATGTGTGGCCAAAGCCAACCAGTGATTTGCTGAACTTTGGTAACAACCCAGTTCCAGACGGTGTTGGTGATGTTCGCTAGCCAGTTATAAAAAACAACAATCTGTGGCCAAGCTAGGCGGGCAAGTCGCACAACTTTGTCAGAAACCCAGTTCCAGACTGAAGTGACGATATTTGCTAGCCATTTGTAGAACGAGACGATGTGTGGCCAGGCAAAGCGAATGAAACGTTGGGCTTTGTCGTGCAGCCAGTTCCAGGCGCTTGTGATGATATTGTCTAGCCAGCGGAACAGAGAGACAATATGAGGCCAAACATAGCGTAAGAAGCGCTTTACTTGGCTCCACATCCGCTGCCACAAGTTGATCACTTTGTTAGCAAGCCATTGCCAGAAAGAGGCAAAGCGCTGCCAACACCAGCGCACAAAACGCCAGATGTAGCGTGCTATGGGTTTTAGTACGGCTCTTATTGCTGACCATAGGCTGTTCAAAATTTTCTTTAGCGGCCTCAGGACAATTATGTAGAACAGTGGGAAGAGGTGGCTGTATGTGAGCACTGTAATTAGCAGGCTCAGTGGTATTGCCAAAGGCCCGGTTAAGGGCAAGAGCAATGGAATAGTGACAGCACAAGCAGCTAGGGCTGCTAGTGAACCGGTAACTGTGTGCCAGTAGTGGCCTTCGTAGACTTCCTTGTGAAGGGGTTGTGCTGTGTTTTTCCAAAGTAAGTAAAAGACCATGAAAAAGGTTTGTCTTCATTGTTCATTGAGGTTGTCTCCGCGGACGTTGTTTCTATGGTCGATTGAAGCGATAGCTCTTCGGTAGCGCAGTTGGTGTGGTCAGTGTGGTTGTAATCTAGATCAGCTGATTTCCCGACTTTGCTAGAAGCTCTAGGGCAAAGGCTAGTTGATTGTCGTGAGGTGTACCAAGAACTATGTCCGGCTTATCTTCTAGCTTGACGATATGGTCTGGCACAATGCCATAACTTTCCTCCGAGTTGCCACCATCTCCAAGCCATTTGCCATTGGGGGTAAAGTAGCGCTGGTTTGTGACGCGCATTTGGGTGCCATTGGGCATAAGCAGTACCGCCTGGGCAATACCTTTACCGAAGGTGGTTTCACCGATGACGATAGCTCGTTTGTTGTCTTGCAGTGCGGCTGTAAACATTTCGGCCGCTGACATACTTTCACTATTGACCAGTATGGCTATTTCGCTTTCTGCGGCAATGGCTTCCAGGCGCTCTAGGAGTTTATTGGTGCGTTTGCCACTGGCTTCATTTTTGACAATTATGTTTAGGCCTTTGGGGCTAAGCGAGTATGTGCTTAACTCGTGGTTGCTGCTGCTGACTCGCTCGCGGCACGAGACTAGCACACCATCTTTGATGAATAAGCTGGCCAATTGTAGTTGTACATCCATGTCTCCACCTGGGTTGTAGCGCAGGTCAATGATCAGCTTGTCGACAGCTAGTTTTTTTATCGCTGTTATCATTTCGTTGGCTGTCTCGAGCTTGTAGAAATGTTCCAGGCGGATATAGCCGACTGACTCACCCTGGCTCGATTTGAACAGCTGGTGTGATGCTACTTCTGTGTTGACTGTGCCGGCTGTAATGTTGATAGTTTGATTTTGGCCATTGCGCAAAATTACAATTTCAATCTTTTCTCCAGAGCCGCACCGTAGTTTGTTAGCTAGACCGGCTCTAGTAATGTTCTTAGCGGTCTCACCGTTTATAGAAACGACGGCATCACCATCTTGCATGCCGGCTTGCTGAGCGGGACCAGTGACCAATTGCATAAGCGGGTAGCCGTTCTCATCGGTTTTAACCATGAAACCGTCTTCAGGGTGTTCCGCGAGAACGGCTCTTCCTGACGAGTCGAGTTTGACCTCGAACTGCACACCGATGCCGGTAAATTGACCACTGGCGCGATCTTGTTCAGCTTTTACCTGGGCTGGCGAGAGCAGAATAGCGTACTTATCGCCAAGAGCTGCAAGCATTTCGTTAGCGAACTTGATGGCGTCTTCATCGTTTTTTATCTGTTTATCAAATTTGTGTTCCCAGGTCTTCCAATTTTTCCAGTCAGTGATGGTATAAGCTAGCTTTGATGCGGTTTCCCAGGTGCGGTGGTAAAGTTCGACTGCTGTCACTTGTTCTGTCAGTGGTCTTACTTTGCCGACTAGGTCAGCAAGAACTTGAGTAATTTTTGATACGGTGGGCGAAAAGCCAGAAATTAGCCGTGCAAGAATGCTGGCCTTGCCTTTCGGAGGTGCACGTGGTGTCTTGACATTCATAAATTTCATCTCTAAGTTGGGTCTGCAGCTCGATTCAAGGCGCTTAAAATGGCCTTTTGGCTGGCGAGCAGCTCGGTGGGTAAGTGACTGCCTAGGCTGTCGAAGAATTCTGTTTGCGATGCTATTTCTTGCTGCCACTCACTAGCATCGATTTTGGTTAGTTGGGTGAATTGCTCATCGCTGAGAGATAGTTCGCTCAGATCTAAGTCTTGGCGCCGCGGGGCTAAACCAAGGGCAACTTTGGTGTGATTGTCACCAGCGGCATTGGTCACTCTTTCAAAGACCCATTTAAGCACCCTGAGGTTGTCGCTAAAGCCCGGCCATAAGAACTTCTTGTTGGCATCAAGACGAAACCAATTGACGGCAAAGATGGCTGGCGCTGTTGTCAGCGATTTTCCCGTTTTTAACCAGTGGCCGAAATAGTCGCCCATGTTGTAACCACAGAAGGGCTTCATCGCCATGGGATCGCGACGCACCAGACCGACTGCACCAACCGCCGCAGCGGTGGTTTCTGAGCCCAGGGTGGCAGCCAAATAGACACCATCTTCCCAACTGGCTGCTTGGGTAACTAGAGGCACAGTGGTTGGTCTGCGGCCACCAAAGAGGAAAGCAGCAATTGGTACGCCTTTGGGGTTATCCCAGTCTGGGTCAAGCGAAGGACAGTTGGTAGCTGGTGCCGTGAACCTGGCATTGGGGTGAGCGGCTAGCCGACCACAGTCAGGAGTCCAGGGTTGTCCTTTCCAGTCGATGGCCGTAGCCGGTGCCTGCTCGGTCATGCCTTCCCACCAGACGTCGCCATCGTTAGTGAGTGCCACATTGGTGAAGATGCAATTCTTGCTAAGAGCGGCCATGGCATTGGGATTGGTCTTTTCGGAAGTGCCCGGGGCGACACCAAATAGCCCGGCTTCTGGATTGATGGCATAGAATTTGCCGTCCGCACCAGGTTTGATCCAGGCGATGTCGTCACCAATGGTGGTGACTTTCCAGCCACTTAGAGCAGCCGGAGGTACTACCATGGCAAGATTGGTCTTGCCGCAAGCGCTAGGAAATGCCGCGGCGATATAGATTTTCTGTCCAGCTGGTGATTCAAGGCCGACAATCAACATGTGCTCAGCAAGCCAGTTTTGCTTGTGGGCCATGGTAGAGGCGATGCGCAAAGCAAAGCACTTTTTGCCGAGAAGAGCATTGCCGCCGTAGCCAGAGCCATAAGACCAGATTTCGCGGGTTTCAGGAAAGTGGCAAATATATTTGGTTTCATTGCAGGGCCAGGCCACATCTTTCTCTCCGGCAGTCAGCGGAGCGCCCAGTGAGTGTAGGCAGGGAACAAAATCACCGTCGGCACCGAGCACGTCGAGCACGGCTTTACCCATGCGAGTCATGGTACGCATGCTGATAACAACATAGGGTGAGTCGCTTATCTCCACACCGATGTGAGCGATTTCTGAGCCCAAGGGGCCCATGCTGAACGGAATGACGTACATGGTGCGACCGGCCATGCTACCTTCGAATAATTTGGTCAATGTCGCTTTAGCTACGTCGGGGGCAAGCCAGTTGTTAGTTGGTCCAGCGTCTTCTTTGTCAATTGAGCAAATGAAGGTGCGTTCTTCTACGCGTGCTACATCGTTTTCGCTTGAGCGAGCTAAGAAACTACCAGGGCGCTTTTCAGGGTTGAGTGCTGTGAGGGTACCAGCGCTAGTCATTTCAGTGCAAAGCTTGTCATACTCGGTCTGTGAGCCATCGCACCATAAAATTTTAGCGGGTTGGCAAAGAGCAGCTACTTGGTTTACCCAGGCGATAAGCTTGGCATTGCATGTGGGTACGGTCGAATTGTCTTGACTGACAATTTTCATCTTTTTTCCTTGAGAATTTCATAGTTTGGATTGTGTGAGCAACCGAATAATACTTAAGTGCCAAACAGGCCGCACTAGAGAACTAGTTTGGGCACACGATTTGAAGTGTTGATTGTTAGGCTTTTCGGATAGCTCAGGTTTGCAGGAAGAATTGGACTTCTACCCTAGCAGGCGGGGTATTCCGCTCCCATACTCGCTGATAGTCTTTACTTAATCTCATCGCTGCAATAGCCAGCCAGGCGAGTTTTTGTGCTCGTGCAATATCGCAGAACCGAGCCAAGGGTTGACTCTGTATGAATTGCCTATTTTCTTGGCACGCTTTGGGCCGAGCAATTGAGTCTCCCCGAGCTGCGCTAACCAAGGCTTATGGTCAGCCTTGGGGCCATACAAAGAAAATTAGTCGCTTAACTTTGCGTTTGCAGCTTAGCCATCTTCTGCGAACATTTTGTCTCAAGACAATTACTATTGCTTGTAGCGGGCTCGCCGAAAAAGGTAAAGCACCGAAAAAGCTGGGCTCCATCAAGCGATGGAACCCAATAAATTGTTACTTGTTCGGCGAAGTACTAATTTCCATTTCTACCCATTCCAGATAACCAGGGCGTTTGTTCAGGGGGTGATCCCATGTACCTTCGAAGCGGCCTTGGCCTTCGCGCCAACTAGCACCATTATTGCCGCTGCGTACAACGACACGGTGCCCTAGCAGACGGCCGATTGTCAAAATTTTACCAGCTTCGTCTGAGAGTGCGTCTTCACTTGTTGCAGTGGCCGAGATTTCATAGGACCCTTCAGTGACTGGAAGCGTCACAAGCCTTACGAAATTACCGCTTTCGTATTCTGCCAGAAAGCTAGCCGTCAGTTTGGTAAAGGCATCGATGTCGCCGACTAAGGCTTTGATTTCAGTTATTTTGGCGTTGTTGCAAGGCATCGCCCCCAAAATGTCTAGCTTGCCCTGTTCGCTCTTCCAGTACTCAAAACGCCTATGTAGGGCTAATTGCAAGGCATCATGAAGAGTTTCTATATCGACAAAGCTGGCCGTGCTAGTTGCATTTTTGGGGCTGGCACCAGAATTGGCTTGAGAGTCGTGTACGTATCTATCTATTTCGATTTGACTCCATTCTTCGTAACCATCAAGCTTTTCTAATGGATGATCCCAGGTGCCTTCGAAACGTCCACAGCCAGCTCTTTTGCTTCGGCCATTGTCGGCCTGACGAACGTGAGCGTCGAGACCTAGTCTTCTGGCCAGAGCAAGAATGGCACTGACTTTGTCTTGGTTGTAGATGCTTGGTAATTTCACCTTGGCAATGCGCGTCCAGCCGATCGGTACTTCCAAAAAAGCGCAGACGAGGTCTAACAGGTCTTGGCTATAAGCCTTGTGTTTGCCATAGTAGCTGGCAATCGCTGACTTGTTTGGTTTAGAGACGACCAATTGAAGGGCGGTTTTTAGAGCCAAGTTGGTGGCGGTGATTCTGGTGGCATAGCAAGACTGGTTCATAGTGTTTCTCTCTTACGGTTTTCGTTGAAGGGAAGGGTGGGGATGTCAAAGATTGAGCAGCTCATTGGCGTGGTTCCAACGTTCGTTTGTGGGCACCGAGAGCAGCTCATCTAGCTGAATATTTAGCAATTGCCAGTAGCCTGCATTGACCTCATCTTCCAGTTGTTCTGGTGTCCAACCGGCGTAGCCGCAGAGTGCAAGACCAGCTCCATTGGCAGTAGCCTGCAAATGGTCTGCAACTGGTTTCATTTCGCTGGGGTTCTTATCGTCAGAGATGATCGGTACAAAGTAGTAGCCGCTTTCACCTATAGCGTGTTTGGCCGTGATTTCATTTACTTTGTCCAACCAGATCAATGGCGTTTCCATTGGTCCGCCGTTGCTCAGCCAGCCGTCTTCAACGGAGCCTGCGATATTGAATCCGAAGGTTTTATCGCTATCAAGCACGGCTAAGAAGATCACCGACTGTTTAAAGTCTGGGTCTACTTCTAGCTGTTTGCTAGCGACGAGGACGATTCCTGCTTTTAACTTGTTGTCTTTCATGCTTTTGCCTCACGATAAAGCAAAGACCAGCTCTCGATTGATAGCTGGTCTTAGTGATTGAAAAAAATTGTTTAGTGGTCGCCGATTTCACCTGATTGTGCTAGGCGAGACTGGCTAATCACAAGGTAGGTGCCGCTTGCACCGTGACCCTCAACTGAGAAGCTCCATTGCAAGTTTTCGCTGCGCAGGTGTGAAGCTGCTTTGGCGGCATCTTCTTGCGAAACGCCCGAGAGCCAAATCTTGCATTCTTTGCCGCTGAACTGCTGTTCTACCGTTTTCAAAATAGCGGCAACAGTGGCTTGGTCTTTGCCTTTTTGTAAGTTGTCTAAGTTCATGAGATTCCTTGGTGTGAGTTGATTGGAAGTGCATAAGAGAGTGCCAGCTTGTTAGGCTGCGCATCTTTGCACCGCTGACAGGCTAGTTTGATGGTTGGCAAGCAGGGTTAGAAACTCTTGCGCTTGGGCGCAGATTGTCTCAGTACTGACTTGTTTGTAAATCAAATCGACTGAAAAACTACGAGCGTATGCTGCCCAACCGAAAGCTCTAGCGGCTGCGGCGGCGGCACAAGTTTGCAGTGCCCATTGTTTCTTTTCAGTGGCGGAGGCCATGGCAAAAGCGTAGGCAGCTATAAGAGCAGCTACTGCTTCTTCTTCTCTATCTGCCACTTTGGCTGAGCTGATAGTGTTGCGAACTTTTGCGGCGATGGCCAACCAACCTTTCTTGTCGTGGTAGTTATGGGCGGCCATATCGGCAATTTCTTCTATTACTTGAACTTCGTTGGCGGCAAATTTTGCCGCTCCGAAGAATGAATCAACTAATTGCCAGACGCCAAATTCGTTCCATACAGAAAGCCAGGCTTCCGGCATTGAGATGTTGCTTTGGTCGAACTGACGGACGGGGCAGACAAGATTTTTGATGGTTGATAACTTGTCTGAGATTGTTTTATTTAAACGTTTCATACAATGTCTCCATTATCAGAGAAAGTAAAAATGTGATCTTCAGTTTGATTTGCTGCAAGATCGAACTTGGTTTTTTATCAATAGAATTTGAACTTACCACCACTCGGGGGCCTTCTTGGAAGGTGGCCCAGGATGATGCAGTATCGCCATTGGTAGCACATGCTTCTTTGATCACGCGCACGAAGCAGTCTTGCTTTCTTGCGCTAAGACCCCAGGCTGTGCTTTTTATACAGGCCCCAATGAGCACTCCTGTAACTCGAAAAAACTGATCAGGTAGTTTTGTCGCCTGACAGATTTCGAGCACTTGCTGCGAGCCGTCGTCACCTTCTTTTTGTACAATTTTCAAACGGTCGTAATGGCCGTCTAGCAATTCCATAATTGCTTTGATTGTTGGCCCATAAGCCCAGGGCTTAACTTCGACGATAACGATGCCCCAGTTTCGCGTTTTGGCCAGCTTAACCTGAGCAATAACGGCGGCAATAAATTGCGGGGTGGCGCAGTGTGCCAGAAATGGCTCTTGCATGTCGATGATTACAAGGGTGACTCCTCCGCTCTCAAGCTCGAGAGCTGTTGGTTGTTGTTTCATGGTAATGGACCTCTTGGCCCGATTATTTTTTAGTTACTTCTGGTCTTGGATGAAATGGACATCTGAACACAGTGCCCGCCGGGTGAGCTTTGCCTGAGTAGACCTGGGCTTCACCGCCAGTGGTGCTGCCATCTAGTGGAAGCGATGGGTTGAGCGTGCCTTGAAAGAGGGTATCGCGGGTGCGTACAACCTCAGAAAAACGCGCCAACTTATGATTTTCTTTGAGATTGCGAATCTGCGACTCTGGGTTGAAAACCAGCACTGTAAAACCGAAACGTCTGGCTAGACGCGAGGCTCCAGGGTGCATGCCCACTACAAAGAAGGCTTCGCCATGAAATGAGAAAGCGAAGGTCGGGTCGTCGTTGTCGTGAAGCAGTTGTAGATGCTTCCAGAGCAATGATTCGAATTGCTCTTCAGTGGTTATTTGTGGATGCTTGAAGATTGCTACGAATGTATTGTAGCGGCCGATTTTTTTATATTCTCCAACAAACCTTTTGAGATCACGACCCATGGCAGCTACTGAGCTGAGATGGGCAAGATGTTTATAGAAACCCAGTCGGTAAGTACCTTCTGTAAAAGCCGCTCGTGCTCCGATGCAAGGGTAGTACTCTCCTAAGATAAAGGCTCGGAGCATGTCGTGTGCGGCTTCTCCCAGTGGCGGAATCAGGGCATCATTTTTGTCAGGCCAGAGCTTGTCTGGTGGAATCACACGCAGAACTTTTTGGCCATGGGGATTGTCGTGCTCGCCTGGTTTTTCAATGCCAGAGTAACAACTGTAGGCTTGGGCTTCGAAACGCTCAAACAGTTCGTTTGACGGGTTATCTAGCAGCTCGGGCAGATGCATTTTGAATAGCTCGGCTCGTTCATCTTCATCTGGTACTTTGGTATGTGTCACTGTATTTACTCCTATTTAATGGAGAAGAAGGGCTTTCATCAGTTCTACTTCTTTGTCCAAAGCTCCTGATTTAGCCATCTCTTTAAGTTTGTCTGGCATTAGCGCGGGATAACTGCAGTGCTGCGCGGCAATCAGAGTTTGCATGGCTCTTTGCCGCAAGATCGAGCTGCTTGCTTGCCAGACCTGAAGAGTGGCGAGCACTGAGGTTTGACCTGAGCCATTCACTTCTTTTACAAGAAAGCTGTAGTCGCGGCTGGAGTAATTGGCCGTTGTGGCCATTACTTGTTCTAGCTCTTCGGGGGCAATGGAAATGCCGGCACGAGCGAACAGTTCTGATACATACAATTGGCGCTCCTCACCTTCTAAATCGAAGATTGGAATCTGAATAGGGGCGCGACTTTTGATGTCAGGGTCAAGCTCATCGGGTCGAGAAGTACCAAGGGCCCACAGTACTTTTCCGAATAGAGTGGGGTCGCCCATCATTTTGATGATGTTGCCAGCCAGTCGTTTTTCGGTTTCGTGGGTGCCGCTTTTGTGTACCGAGCCCATTTGGGTGTGGGCTTCGTCAACTAAAATGAGTATTTTGCCGTAGGTCTTTAGCCGCAGTCTGAGCTTTTCAAAGAAAGTATCTGTTTGGCCAAAATACATGCCACGTAGGCCGGTCAGTTCGATTACCACTCGACCTGATTCGGCGGCATAGGCTTCGAGCTGATAGGTTTTGCCTGCACCGTTGGCGCCAGAGACGAGAATGGCCGGTACTGCGGTGTCTTTCTTCTCGCAGCGACCAAAGATATTTCTTATGATGGCACCCGTTTGGGCGTAGCCAACAATGTCTTTGGGGCTATGTTCGGGCATCTTGATTTCGATGATGTCGCCTAGATCCGCCTTCATTACAGTGTTGATTTGGGCCAGAACCTCTTTTCTGCTGATGGCAGTAGCGCTGCGTTGGGCCTTTTCTAGCAGGTCGAACAGTGCAGTTAGAGTGAGCCCGGCGGTATCCTCAATAAAGGCGTCAAGACTGGGAATGAAGTTGATCTGACTGCTTTTGCCAGCAATAAAGCTGTTGATATAGCTTGTTCTGTGCTCCTTGTCTGGCAGCTCAATTTCAATGCTTTGTACCGATGGTTGAGCGAGGATGCGACTATTGACTTCGCTTCTGGTGTCAGCAATCAGTAACAGTAGATTGCCGCTTTCTTTAAACCATTGCGATTCGATTAAGTTGAGGAAGGTCACCAGCCGTTGTCTATCAATTTCGGAAAGCTTGTCGAAATCACCAGCAGGAAAGAGCGAGCCAGCAAAGCGAATAATCGTGCACACTGGTTTAGCAGATTTTTTCAAATCTACTTTTACTTTCTTCACTGCTTGCAGTATTTCGTGCATGTGCACCAGAGCTGGCAGGGGGCTGTGTCTTGTGGCAGCCATTTTGCGTTGGATATCGCCGACTTTTTCGTCGTCATAAATGGCTGCAGCGTCTGCTTTGTTGATTGTCTCTTGCAGCGACTTAAGATCGTCGCTGAGATAGCCTCCTAGACCAGTCGATATGTCTAGGCGCAAAACGGTAAAAATTTCGCTGAGGTAGTGGTATAGGGCAAAACCAAGGTCAACGAAACGTTCTGCTTTCTTCGAATAGAAGAGATCGTGGGTGTTTCCGGTTAGTAGCATGACGCTCTTGCCCCGGTCAGAGTAAGCGGCACTGACTTCATTGATAAACTGTGGCCGGGCAATGGTGCTGTCTGCTGATGCTGCGGTGGTCTCGCTCATGACTGCTCCTGGTTGGCGGTCGCTGTGTGATCGCTATTTCTGTTAGTGACGGCATCGGGATGCGAGAGATCGAAGTCGGCCATGGGTAGAATGGCTTTGGATAAGCCCATTGTGTTGATGGTGTCTACCAAATCTATGAATTCTTTTTGTCTGGCAAAGGTAGTAGGCATGATGTCGCCACCCATTACTTTGCGGTCTACCACAATTTTGGCACCCACCGCTGCTTCTCCATTCGGCCCACTCCAGTATTGCGATAGACAAATCAATCGCGTACCGAGTTTTACGGCTTCTTCCAGATCGTGGGTGACGAAAAATATGGTTAAACCATACTTCTTCCACTGGTCATGAATGAAGTCTTGCATTACCTTGCGACGGTTGCTATCCAGGGCTCCAAAGGGTTCGTCCATCAGTAATATCTGCGGGCGCATGATCACCGATTGAGCGATAGCGACGCGTTGTCGCATGCCACCAGATAATTCGCCAGGATATTTGTCGCCATCAGCAGCAGTTAAGCCAATATCGAGTAAGAGTTCTCCTGCTGCTCTTCTTGCTTCTTTGCGTACTTTGAAATAGTGCAACCAGTTGAGTGCGCGACAGAAGGCCAGCGGCTCCTCAAGAGCTTTCTCTTGTTCTGTCGCTACACCTTTGACCCTCCTGGTAATGGCAGAAAATAGAGGGAGAAATAGTGAATCAAAAATGCTCTCAAGCAGCAGCAAGGGCGAAACACGCAGCTTCTCGATGACAGTGGTTTGTTCTAACATCAAGCCCAGAGCGATATTGTCCAGTACTGTCAGATGTTTGAATAGGGTGTAGGTTTGATAGACAATGCCTCTATCTCTGTCTACCCGTTCAACCTGCTTGCCGGCCACCGTTACTGTGCCCGACGTCGGTTTAGCTGAACCAAGAATCAGGCCGAGCATGGTTGATTTGCCACAGCCTGAGGCACCAACCACTGTGACAAATTCCCCTTCGCTGACATGCAGGTCAATGTCGTTGAGAATAACCTGTTGGCCATGGTCTTTGGGGTAGCTGACTGTGATTGACTTAACGTCAATTAGGTAGTCAGAGGGTGCTGCTGGAGTTGCATCTGTTGTCAGTTCTACGTCAGTCATTACTTGGCTCCTTCTTCACCAGGGCATTGGCGCTCTAACCACTGGAAGAGAAAATCCAGCAGGAACATAAATAGTGTGGCGAGCAGCACATACGGAACGATTACATCCATAGAAGCTGTGCGCTTGAGTAAATAGACGCGATAACCAATGCCGTGCAAAGCGGCAATAGTCTCGCCAGCAATGACATAGCCCCAGGCCGACTTGAAGTTCGAGCGCAGGGCACCAATCATTTTCGGTAAGATTTGGGGAAAGAGAATGCGCCAGGCAATTTCACTTTCTGAGGCACCAAGTGTCTGGGCCTTGAATATCTGCTCGTGAGGAATTTCTTTGATGCGGGCGTGCGCCTCTAAAATCAAACCAGGCATTACACCGAGCACTATCAAAGCTGTTTTTGATTCTTCGCCCACGCCTAAGACAATTACCAGTACAGGTAAGAGCAGCAGTGGTGGCACCTTGTCGGCGAAGACAAAGAAGCGGTAAAGCAGAGCTTCAGCGATGGGGAAAGTGCCCATGTACAGCCCTACGATTACACCAAGAGAAACTATGGCTAGACCAATGCCAAAGCGTTGCATCGAGGCTACGGCATCTAATACCAAACGCACTTCGTGATTGCGATCTGGCGTGGCCGAACGTAGCAGGCCGTCAAACATTTCGCCTGGTAGCGGCATTAGTTTAGAAGCAGCTACTTCGATGTCAGGAAAGTTGGTCTCCATATAGCGCAGATAGTGGGCGCCCCAGAGCCAGGCGGCGATTAGTAAGACAAATGGCAGCAGCCCAAGTATCCACTTGGTCTGCTGTGAAATTTTTGAATCGGAGCGAAAAACAGTTGCCATAGAGGTTCCATAAATTTGGTTGAAAGAGGTCTAACCAGATGCACTGGTTGTGTCGTGTAAGGCCTTTAAAGGCACAATAGAATTAGAGATAAAAAGTCGAGAGGCCTAGGCTGATTGATGTTCAGCTTTGACCTCTCATTTACTTCTAGTTCTTAGTTACAGTGAAGCCTTAACGTTTCAGCTTGCCGTCTTTTGCTTCTTGCATGAAATCGACCGTGTAGTGAATCAACGTGTTGTTTGCGTTACCTTGAACTGTACCGTCAGGGTATTCAATTCCAACTGTGTCGACTGATGTAATTTTTTCATCCATCATGCCGCAGCTAAAGGTGACCTGGCGAACCTTAGCGTTCTTTTCTTGCAATTCTTTTGATGCCGCGAATGTAATGGCGGCATCGGGGGTGTAGAACATCGCTGTGGTTTTGAGCTGACCATTGAACTCGGTTGGCGAAACTTCAGATAGTCTGGCCATGTCAGCAATGGCTTCGTTGGCTGCCTTACCGCGGTTGGTCATAGTGCCAGTTACTTCATACCAGATGCCAGTTAAGGCGCGACCAAAGTCAGGATTGGCTTTGATTGTTTTAGTATCAACCACCAGCAAGTCTTGTACTTCGCCAGGAATTTGACTGGAGTCGAAAACGGTTTTGATGCCGCGTGTGCTGGCCAGACCCATTGCCATTGGATTCCATGTCACCACTACTTTTTGCGATTTGTCAGCAATGAAATTTTGTTGAATGTCGCGGTCTGATGTATTGACGATGGCGACATCAGAAGCTGAAAGATTGACACTTTCTAGGGCACGACAGGCCAAATAGAGCGAAACTGATTTGTCCAGCAGATAGATGTTTTGGCCTTTGATTTTGTTCAAGGCCAGACCTCTGGTCAACATTTTATCGTTGCCATTGGAGAAGTCACCAACACCAATCACTGTGCTTTCTTTGCCAACTGTGGCTGAGGCAGTCAGTAAGTCGATATTGGTAACAACCAAAGCTTGTGCTTTGCTGGCAATATAAGTATCGATGCTAGGGCCGTAGTCCATGGGCTCTAATTTGATGTCCATACAATAAGCATCACCCCATTTTTTCAACAGGCCTTGCTCTTGCGCGTAGTACCAAGGCATCCAACCCGTGTAGATTGAAACTGCCAGAGTGAACTGTTTACGCTCAGTACACTGTTTCGCTGTAACTTGAGTATCATCGGCACTGGCTGTACTTGTGTAAGCCATTGATGAAAGAGCCAGAACAGCAGTGATTGTTAGAGCCAGTTTGTTTTTTACGATGCTTTTCATTTGTGATTCCTGAGTTGATTTTGTCGAGGTTACGGCTGGAGCTCGCCCCAGCCGTTGGTGCAAATTGCTGTGTTCTAAGTGCTTGAGGCTATTTAGATTTTGGGACGCTCTTCTGTCACCACTTGCGTGCTGCCAGTAGCGCTTGCCTTTTCGGCTTGTTTGGCCTGCACAAGAGCGGCGAAGTCTTGGTCAGCACTTTCACCTTCTGCTGCTTTGAGATATTCGTCGTGCTCTAACGCTTTGTCTTGGCCAGCTAATTTGCCTACCACTTTTGCTTTTGCAGCCAGTTCTTGGTCGGCTTTCAGCACTGCATCCAGTGGGCTTTCTTGGGCACGAGTAAGGATGCCGTCCAGACGTTCTTGTGCTTTGATGAAGGCTTGGTTGCTAACATAGTTTGCAATCGAGTCAGCTTTATCAGCAGGCAGACTGGCAATCCGTTCTTTCATTTTGGCCAGCTGACGTTCCAGATTTTTGAAGCTGGCTTGTTGTGCTTCAATTTCTGATTGCAAGGCTGCTTCTTGTTCTTCCAGACGTTTTACTTTGGCTTGATATTCCTTGCCAGCATTTTGAGCTTTTTCCGCTTTCTCAGTATCGTTATCCGCTTTGGCCTGGGTGTAAACATTGACGGCACCGTCAAGAGCTTTCTGCGCTTCTTGACGTTGCTTTTTCATGGTTTCGAGGCGGCCGGTTTTTTGTTCTACAGCCAGTTCGGCTTCGCTTAGTGCTGCTAGAAACTCGTTGTAGTCGGTCACAAGGCGATCGCGTTCGATGTCGAAGGCGGCGGCACGGCCTGCTGCGTCTTTGGTAAATACCGCGTCGCCGGCGTTCTGCACTTTTGCGCCTTGGCGCAGGTTTTGAAAAGTAATGAAGCGCCAAATTGCTGCGAAAATGTTCATGATGTGTCCTAGGTTTGTGATTGAATGATTGATGGAAGGTGTTTTTTAATCAAACAGAAGGCAATAGAGTGCTATTCAGCTGCTGCTATATACTTCTGCATTTCTTCATTGGCGGTAGCAGAGTTTTCGTCTTTGCCCCGCAGTCTTGCTTCGACCCGTTGTGCCGCTTCGAAGGCTGATACTAGTTGTCTGGCAGCGTCTCCATCTTCGCTGAGAAAAGCGAGAGGGTCTTCACTGCCTAGTTCTAGTAAGCCGAGATAAGTGGTTTGTAAGGCCGCTTCGATTTCATCCACTAGAGTGAGCAGCTCCTTTAGCTGTTTTTCTTTCTTGTGGTAAAAATCTAGCTGTTTTTTGTGAGCCTCAATTTGACGATTTTGCATGGCTTTATCGTCTTCGTCGTTTAGGCCGTTCAGTTCTTCTTCCAGTGCAGTTACTGCTGCTTGGATGGTTTTGACATCGACTGTGTGCAGTGCTTTGAAAACTTCGTAGGCATGCTCCAGTACGCTGCAACCTTGCTCAAATGCTGCTTCAGCACGGAAGCGAAAGCCATTCAATGCAGTGGCCCGTTTGCTTTTGGCAATATAGGTCATTAATTCATTGAAGACTTTGAGCAATTCTCTGCCTTCGTCTGCGCCGCGATTGAAATTATCGGCCTCGCTGTTGCGGATGAAGTCTTGAAACTCGGTTATTTTCAAGCTGCGCCTTTCTGCCATTAGCTTGGCATAGTGGGCATTGACTCTATTTTCACCGTTGACAAAGTAGTTCCAGATGTAGGCACTAGTGCCAGTAAAAATGCCAGCAAAGAAAAGTGCGACGGAGCCCATAGAAGCAGCAATTAGGAAGGTCCAAAAAAGTGCCACCAAAGAGACCGCAAAGGGGATTATGGTGGCAATGTGAGTGAGACATTCAAGTTGTACTGCTCGGGCTACTTTGCCGCTATTGAAATCGTCCAGGTCAGGTTTCTCGCTGACCGGGTCGGCGCGCGCATGGGTAAAAAAGTTGAACATATGATTCTCCTCTGTTCACTAATGTCATAAGGACCCGTGGTCCTTGTATAAAATGAACTCCACACGAGGGAGGTTATAGCGATAGTCTCTTTCGTTTTGTCCTGGTCGCTTTGTTGGTGGTTCGGCTGAGCCAACACCGATGGCGCGGAAGCGGTTTTCTGATTGACCATGGGTGCCAATCAATCTTTGTACGACAGTTTCAGCCCGTTCTTTTGAGAGAGTGATATTGGCGTCTTCGTCGCTGCCTGGTCCAGTGTGGCCTTTGACTACAACCCGATGGTCTGGATAGTTGCTGGTCAAAAGGGCGGCAATTTGATCAATTTGATCTTTACCGGCTTGGTCTAGCTCGGAGGTGCCTTGTTGAAATTTGATTTTCTCAACTTTCATCATGCCGATTTGTTCGAGCTTGTCCCAATCTTGATCTGGCAGCTGACTGAATTCATGTTTAACTGCGTTGGCTTGATTGGGGCTGGCCATTTTATTCACCACTGCTTTCATGGCTGTGGTGTTTATGATGCTATAAGGATCGCTCAGTGGGTCACTCTTCAGTTTTCCCGTTTTGACCAGTACTTGGGTAATTCTGGCTATTGAGTTGGCCAGGCCGTCAGTATTTTGCGCACCAACTGTGGTACTAATGCCAAGATCAGTGCTAGCGTTTTGGTAGACGTCATGCCAGTCAATTAGTTTGAGCATTGCTTCTACTTCTTCCTGGCTCATACCAGTACTTACTTTCATATCGCTAATCATGCGAGGGCGATCATTGCTGTAGGCACGCATTGTCGAGAAGTAAGCATCCAGAAAGGTAATCACCTGGTCTGCTTTGTTGTTGACTATTTCGCGTCTGAAGACAAATACATCCATGATATAGCCGCTAAATCCTTCTGAGCCCCAAATTCGTTTGAGGCCGGGAACGTCGCGTAGAGCTTTAGAGACATCGGGCTCCCACATGACAAAGACATCACCTTGGTGATTCTTCGCCCGTTCTAAAACGGCTGTTGAACCATCAACTTCTTGACGCCAGGTGTTTGAGCGTTGCAGGTTGAAGAGGTCGAAATCAACCATGGTTAGGTCAATGAGAAAACTTGAAGGGCTTTCTTTGCCATAGACGATTTGTAGCGAAGCATCATTGAGGTCGGCTAGTTTACCGGTGGGCAATTTGTCGCTGAAGCCAACGATGGCATCAGCTCCTTTGCTCTCGGCGACGGCGCCAACTATTACACCAGGATACTTGTGGGGCAGGCCATGCTGTACGTAGCTGTTGATTGGCAGCACAATAGCGTCGCACTGACCGCTAGCAAACTTCTGCAGACGATCAGCGTAGTTACCATTGTCAACGACAAATTGCACTCCTAGTCCACGACGGGCTGCTTGGAGTTTCATCTCGGGTGAGTCGACGAAAAAGTAGCCTAGATAACCGTCGCCACATACTCTTAAGGTACTTTCTACCTTAGCTTCACTGGCTTCTGTTTTGCCTGAACTTTCTTCATACATTAGCCAAAGTTTGAAGCCTCCCACACAAAGAAAACCAACCACCACAATGAGCAGGGCGGCTATTACTGTTCGATTTTGATTCATAATAAAAGGTTCTAGTCTTAGTGATTAAAAGGCTACTTGCCGCCTGCTTCGCCAGGGAAGCTGTCGGGGTCGTAGAGCTCAAGTTCTGAACCGGCTTCTGTCAGTGCTGCCTTTAACTCGTCAGCATTGACTGCATCTTTATAGAAACGCGAGTATTTGCGCAGTTCATGACGTTCGCCTATACCAAAACCGACTGTATAGATGGCGAAGTTGTTCTTCTGTGCTGCTTTCACCCCTTACAACCAAGCGAAATTCGCCATAACCGAACTGCTTTTCGGATTGCTTTTTCAGGGTGTTCACTGCTTTTTCAATAGAGTCACCAAGGGGTGTACCTCCACCGTCATCCACAGCATCCACCAGTTTTAGAAACTCAGCTTTGTTATTGGCTGCCAGTGGTAGCACCTCACCATTATGCTTGGCATCGAAGACATACAGGCCCAAGTTGACGTCGTCAGGTAGAGCTTCTACAAATTGATGCATAGCCCATTTGGCACCGGCTAACTTGTTTCTAAATTTGTCACCACCTGGTGCTCTGCCGCTCATTGAACCGGAGCCATCAAAGACTACATAGAAATTGCGCGCAGTTGAATTGGCTGAAACTACAGCATCTTGCGCCTGGTCTAGCACTGCTTGTGCCTGGTTATCGGCATCAACCTGGGCCACAATAATGTCTGCAGCTGG
>LNEX01000322.1 GCA_001464165.1 bacterium Ga0077546 | reverse complement strand
AGCGCCATGACTTTGGTGACAAAGTAGTGCTGGGTCAAACCATCAAAGGCAGCGGTCCTAAAGAAATTGAACAAGTGCTAGACATGTTGGCTCGCCATAACTCTACTGCTCATCACCTTAGCTTTAAGTTGGCCCAATATTTTGTTGATGATAGTCCGCCAGATGCTCTGGTCGACAAATTATCGAGCAGCTATCTGCAATCTGGTGGCAACATCAAAACTGTGCTCAATACTTTGTTTTCTAGTCAAGAATTTTGGGATGCTAAATATCAGAATAGTAAGTTCAAGAGCCCTTTTCACTATTTAGTCTCTTCTTTGCGCGCTACGGGAGCTACCATTCGTCAACCTAAGCAGTTGGCAGCCTTCCTTAAGACTCAGGGGCAGCCACTTTATGCTTGTTTGACTCCTGATGGTTATAAAAATACAAAAGTGGCATGGTTAAACCCTGGTGGCTTGCTAAAGCGAATGGATTTTGCCTTGCGCTTGGCTGGTTCTGACACTGCTAGCGACTACCAGACAGTGCTTGGCACTGTAAATGGTGGCAAGCTCTCGCCCCAAACAAAGCAAGCTATTGATAAGGCGCCGCCTGGCCAGAGGGTCGCAGCATTGATTGGTAGCCCTGAATTTATGAATTATTGATTGCCAATAAGTAGAGGAAAACAAAATGAATCGTCGAGATTTTCTAAAAGCGGCACTGCTCTCACCACTGGTTTTCCCCTTGCTTGGTCAGCAAGGTTGGGCCTATAAGAACGGCAATGAAGACTTCGGCGCGCAAAAACTCATTGTTGTGCTCTTGCGCGGGGGTGTCGATGGCCTCAATGTCATAGCGCCCTATGGCGACAATCGCTATAAGCAAATCAGACCGACCATTGGTATGTCGCGCTCATCAGGGTTGCTTGATTTAGACGGTTACTGGGGTATGCACCCGTCTCTTGCTCCCCTCAGTCCTCTTTGGGCCAACCATTCCCTGGCCTTTGTTCATGCTTGCGGTTCGCCAGATAAAACTCGCAGCCATTTTGATGCACAAGATTATATGGAGTCTGGTGTGCCTGGTGTGAAATCTACTAGTACGGGTTGGATGAATCGCTTGGTGGGCCAGTTGCCCTCGAAGAACTCTGCTTTGCAAGCAATCAGCATCGGGCCTGTTCTTCCGCGCATTTTTGCCGGGCCAACTACTGTTGCTACCATTGAAAAGTCCGGCGGCAATGGTAAAGGCAAAGGCGGGGGCGCCGGTAAGCGAATCGGACGGCGTTTCCAAGGTCAATCTGCTGGTGACGTCCCCAGTGTTTTCTCCGCTATGTACGGGGGAAACGACGATTTGTCCAAGGCCTTCGCTTCTGGACGCTCAGCACGCAATAAGGTCGATTCGATTATGACCGAAGCTGCTTCTCAACCGCAAGAGTCTATGGAAGCTATGACTAAAGAGCAAATAGCTGCCAATCGTGGTGCATTGACGCCAAAATCAACGCCTGAATTCGGTAAGCAGTTGGCTACTCTTTTCACGAAAGACCCCACGGTACAAGTGGCCTTTATCGACTTTGGCGGCTGGGATACCCATGTGCGAGAAGGGGCAGAGCAAGGACAGCTGGCGAATCTCTTGCAACCTTTGGCTGGTGGTCTAGCCGATTTGGTTCGAGGTCTTGGCCCTGTCTATAACAACACCACAATTGTGGTCATGTCTGAATTTGGCCGAACAGCCAGAGAAAACGGCAATGGTGGAACCGATCATGGTCATGGCAATGCCATGTGGCTGATGGGGGGTGGGGTGCCTGGGGGTAAGGTCTATGGCCGTTTTGGCGGCTTGGCTGACAATCAACTCAATGAGGCCCGTGATTTGCCTACCACGACTGATTTTAGAGCCGTAATTAGCTCTGTGGTGAGTAGTCGTTTGGGTCTTTCCGCTAAGCAGATGGCAACTATTTTTCCTGGGTATCAATTTACAGGCAACCCCTTTATTCAAGGGTAATGGAGAATGAGAATGAAATTTCGAAAGACACTACTTGCCCTTAGCTTGCTTGTAACTACTGTGGCTGCTCATGGTGTGGGTGTGGCACAGGCACAAGCTAATAATGACTATGCGCCAAGTGCCGCGCCTCAACTGGAAACCCCTGGGTCACTTCCGCCTCCAGGGCTTGAGTCTACTTCTGCTACTTCAGCCTCTGGCTTGGGCGGCAACGCTGGTGGTGGCCAAGGCAAAGGACATCGGCGCAAAGGGCGCAAAGGACAGCAGGGGCAAGCCAATCCACAAAAACGTCAGCAGATGATGGCTCGTCTTGACACTAATGGCGATGGCATGATTGACGATACCGAGCGCGCTGCCGCTAAGGCAATGCGTGGTCAGCATCGAGGTGGTAAAGGCGGCGGTGCAGGAGCCGGCAGAGGAGCCTCTGGCGGTAAGCGTGGAGGAAAGACGTCAAACCCAGCTGATAAAGCCGCTAGAAGGCAAAAGATGATGGCTCGCTTCGATACTAATGGAGATGGACAGCTCGATTCAAATGAAAAAGCTGCTGTTCAGGCTTTTAGAGAGCAGCGTCGCCAGCAAAGAATGCAGCGCCAAGGAGGCGCTGGTCAGTAAATGAATGCATATCTTTCGGGGCGTCTTCTTCTTCCTTTAGCTCATGCTTACGTTTGCGAGAGCTAAGACAGCTTGGAAACCCTCCTCGGTACCTCATCCTTACAACGTCTGTTCACCACTGGCGCTGCTGTATGAAGTCTCATTTGAGCGGTTCTTTGCAGTGATAACAAGGGTCTATGGTTTGCTTCGGCTTCTTTCAGATTTTGAGATAATTCGAGTTAGCGCCAACACTTGACAGCGAAATAATTGAAAGCTTAGCTAGAAAAAATTCTAGTTCATGATTTTTGGCTGTTTTACGCAGCCCTAAGTTGCTAGAAATGCATGTAATTCTTTTCTTCTCTATAAACACTCGAATCAAGCAAACAGTAAAAACACATAACTTCTACCTCTAGCCAACATACACAGTATCTGTGTCGTCGTTGAATGCTTTTTGGCTGAATTGTTTTTGTTTGTCTTTGTTCGAGATAACAAAGTATTGGCTGCATCTTTCAAACGCTTGAATTTCAGCAGCTAAGCTAACCACAGGAGACCCATCATGTGGAATCCCTTCAGAGTATTCTTTGTCAAGCAGGATGTGCCGTCTGATGCAAGGAATGCAGACTCTTACTTCGAAAAATTGATCAAATATATTCCCGCTGATATTGTCGCTGCATGGCTAGCCATCGACGGCATTCTCAGAGACCAAACCAGCAGTCCGCTCTGGTTGGTGTGGAGTGTTTTTGGCTTTCTCACAGTCCTCACCCCCCTCTACGTCGTTTACATGAAGACCGACCCGCCCGGCTTTGGCCCGACAAAGACATTCCACTGGATGGCATCAACCCTGGCCTTCGTAGTCCCCTGGTACAGACCGCTCTACGGCACAGTCGTTCTAATTTTGACGACGCTAATGCTGCCACTTTTCGAGCGTTTCTTTACCCGGCAGTTGCCCACCATTCCCCCAAAGAAATGACATCGAGAAGAGTAGGAACATCACCATGAGACAAGATAATTACCTCGGATTTGAAGACGAGGCTGATGGCTGTGCCGTTTGTCTTCCTTGCCGAACTCGGCCGATTCAGGCGACCACCGCACAGAACGTCAACACTCTTTTCGGCATTGACGTCTCCCACCACCAAGGCACAATTGACTGGAACAAGGTCAAAGCCGCCGGAGTTCAGTTTGTCTTCTTGAAGGCGACCGAAGGCGAGACTTTTGTCGACAAACGCTACGCTATAAATCGAGCTGGCGCCAAGTCTGTGGGCATCCCTTGCGGTGCCTATCACTTCTTCCGGCCAAAAGCTTCGCTTACTGCTCAGATCGACAATTTCGTCAGAACCGTGGCGAAGTTGCAACCGGGTGATCTACCTCCGGTTCTCGACGTGGAAGTGCCTGAGGACTGGAAAGACATCGCTGTCAAAGCGCGTGTGCAGATGATTCTTGATTGGCTCACTGCCGTCGAGAAGAAGCTGGGCGTTAAGCCATTGGTTTATATCAACAACCCCATGGCCCGCGATGAACTGGCTTCTGCTGCAGAGCTAGGAAACTACAAGCTTTGGCTGGCGCACTACACCGATCGTCCTGCACCTCGGGTGCCTGCCCCTTGGGCTGGTTGGACATTCTGGCAGTATAGTGAGTTGGGAGTGGTTGACGGCGTCTCGTCTGCCACTTGCGATATGAATCGCTTTGCCGGAACGAGTGCAGACCTTCAGCGCCTGCTTGTGCCCGCCAAAAGTGGACGCATTCGCCGCAAAATCATCAGTGTTCTCTCTCGCATTCTGCGGGTGTGACCCTGGCGTAGATTCAAGAAAGGCGTTTCCGATGGGCGGAGACGCACCAAATAGAAAAAAGACTCAATGAAACTGCTCAAAACCGTTGTCATCGCCGCATTCGGCTTGGCTGCACTGAGCCCCCTCTTAGCTTGCTCTCCGAGCAGCTCTACTGAACCCACTGGTACAGCATCGAAGGTGCCAACTGTGGTCTTGCCCGCGGCCTATTGTGTGCCATTGGCGGCGCCCGATGCGGCTACTGGTGCTGCTGGAAGCATTCTTGCCCAGGCTGGTTCCCCGGTCATTGCCAAGGCTGGCGACAGAGTCGTGGCCGTCCAAGGCTCTTATGTCTGGGCCGAGAAGGGCTCGCATGTTGATGCTTGCGAAGGATCCATTGTCATTGCCGACTACGGCTCTACGGTAACTGCCTACGCTGGTTCAAAGGTCGATGCCTACGACGGCTCGCTCGTCACCGCTGAAGCGGGCTCGTACGTTGTTACTGAGAGCGCTGATTTGGTGATTGCCAAGCCAGGCTCGCGGGTGGAAGTCGAAATTGAATAAGGCCTAGTTTCAACTTTGGTAGCGTAGTCTCGGGGAAACCTGGGGCTACGCTATTTTTCTTTCAAACTTGATACTATGTAAAATAGTAAATTTAGCTGCTGTCCGAAGACAAGTTAGTCAGATTGTTATTGTGTCTCGATTTAAGGCTTAGACGCTTTGGCGTCTGCGTTCGACTTCGGCCCGGCCCAATTCAGTTAGTACTAAGACATCATCGCTTGATTTTTCTATCCAGCTGTTAGCTAGCAGCAGCTCTTCTGAGCCGTCTAAGAGACTGCGCTCAGCTTGACTGAGGCGGTTAGAAATTGCTGGGTGCACTACAGGCATCAAACCATTGCGGTCGTAGGCTGTGGACATTAGGGCTTGAGCCAGAGTTTCTAAGGTAACGCCTCTCATGTTCTTTGTCTCCTGGTCGCTGAATTTTTTGTTTGCATTGGCAAATAGCTAGATTGTTTAGTCCGCCGTTGGCGAGCATATCCGATCGGCTGCACTGCGTATATTTTACGGTTCTAACCTTAGTCAAGTAGTGGTAGAGTCCTCCTGCACGGGAGCAATACTACTGGTGGTGACTACCTGTTTCCGTTTTGAGCCATCGGCTCCCGTGAAAATGGTGGCTATCACTGCGTTTGAGGGGATATTGAAGGAAGGCCTCGAAGCTCTAAAGGCTTCTGTGTTGGCTGAGCTCGATATGAGCTGGATGCGCTGTTTTTTTTGCAGCGCTTGTAAACCATTGTTGCAGGCTTGAATGCTTGAATAATTGATATGTAGCTGGAATGATTGGCTATGCTGCTCTGATGGGCTTTTCCTCTATGTGAGGAGATTAACTGTTGTGACACACCGGTCGTAGTGAGAAATGCGCTTAATTGCAATGGTTGTCTTGGGTTTAGCTCTGCTTCTTAGCGTGCTTTACGGAGGCTTTATCGCGGGCATTGTATTGCGTGAGCCGGATGTCTGTTTTCTGCTAGCCATGGGGCGCTGGATGGCGCAACATGGGCAAATTCCAGTAGTCGATCCATTCTCCTACACCTCTGCTGCGTTCCCCAATGGCAATGCCTATGTTGTCTATCAATGGCTTTCAGAGGTCATTCTTTATGCCGTGCAGTCACTTGCTGGCCCAATTGCCCTGCTTGTTTTTACGGCAGTGCTTCAGGGAATTACCTTTATCGTCATCCCTCTGCGATTATTCGCGCTTGCTGGTGGCAATATCGTACTTGGGTCAATTTTTGTCTTCATAGTCACGCTGGCATCTTTGTCGCATCCCAGTGTTAGACCGGAGATGTTCTCTTTCTTTATGACGGCCGTGCTGCTTGAGCTATTGGCGCGCCTTGCAAAGCGAGGCTCTGGAAATACGGCGGGAAATCGAATTGATTGGCGTTTTATTGCTTTCGCTTTTCTTCTACAGGTACTTTGGACCAACTTGCACTGTCTCTTTATCTTCTATTTCATTCTTGTTGGCTTTTTCGCAATCTGCCTAGGGAGCTATTCTTTAGTAAAAAAAGAGAAGGTTGATGGTCGCTTTAGAACAGCTGTAGCTGCTCTTCTTGCTGGAGCGTTGGCAACATTGATCAATCCATACAGCTTCTCAATATGGCCCTTCACTTTCCTCATGCTCAGCGATCCAATCAATAAAACTATCAATGAACTTCGACCGATGTCTTTTGCCGTTCTCAACAATGTGCTGAACTATCCGTGGTTTTTGTTGGCAATTTTGTCTGTAGTGGTTTTTCTTTTCTCGTTGCGCAAGAAGGTCACCTCAGGCGAACAGCTATATTTCTTGTTTCTGACTCCAGCGGCAATTGCCATGTCTTTTTTGGCCGTAAGAACCTTTCCACTGGCGGCTTTACTGATGTCTTGTGCTATTGCTTTTTCACCGCTATTGAAATCAGGGGACGGTAAGCTTGCCCAGTTGGGAAAAGATTGTCAGTCGGTCATAGCACCGTTGGGTTTTATGTGGTTGTGTTCAGTCTCGATCTTTTGTGGATTTGGTGCCTATTTGCTGGCAGCCAAAATAATTCCACCAACCATTCCCCAGGGTAGCGCGGCTTTTCATCCTCCTTTTGAAGCTATTAGCTTTCTAGAAAACGATAAGTCTGGTTCAGTAAAAGGAAACATGCTAAAAGGAAACATGCTAAAAGGAAACATGCTAAATGATTCCCATTATGGTGCGGTGATGATGTGGCAAATGGCTAATCCGCCTAGGGTCTTTGTCGATCCACGCTACTTTTTATACAACATAGCGATTATGAATGACTATTGGGACATGGTCTTGTATCGCAATAAGCCTGAAGCGTTGCTCGATAAATACAAAATATCTTGGGTGTTTCTGCCAACTTCTACTGCCCTGGTGCGTGAATTGTCATCTCAGCCTGCCTGGCATGTGCTTTATTCTGACAAAGATGCGGCCATAATTGCGCGAGAGAAATGGCAGAATGACAGCGAACTACCTTAGCTCGATTGCCATAAATAGTATAGAGCCAGGCATACTTTAGAGTTGAGTACGGTGTAAACTAGGTGGTCTTACTCTATTAAAGCTATTGGATAAATTTGAAATCAGCAGCTAACAAGTGCTTGAATACTGGCCGAGGCCAAAGCTATCGGTGTCGCAAGCGCTTCGCCGTGCTGGGAGCAATTGTCAGCTTCTCACTTTATCTGAGCATTGGCTTTGCTACTTTGCCGGCTTCTGCTGAAGGCGGCCAGCGTTTCGCTGCCGAGCCTTCGGCAGAGGTGGCGCAGAATGGCACAGAGTTTGTTGATAAACTTTTGCATCGTGTCACTACTGTTGGTGCGTATCGAGTCACTGCTGACTTGGCCATGCAGAAAAAAGGTAAGCTCAGTAAGACTGTTGCCCAATTTACATTTAAGGCCCCGAGCCTTTTGCGAATTGATGTCTTAAGCGGCGGTATGAATACAGGGGCGGCGGTGGCTGTGCGCGCTGATGGTGGAATCTGCGCCAAGGGCGGCCCGGCATTATTTGGCTTGAAGATGAATCTTGAAAAAGGCTCTCGTCTTTTGCGTCTGCCCAATGGTTTGCTGGTGACAGGTTGTGACTTCGCCTCGTTGGTGCGTTGGCTACAGATGCAAGCTAAATCTGGTGCTAGCGTATCGGTGTCTGCCGCCCCGGTCAAGATTGATGAAGTTTCTAACGTTATTGTCGTAGAGTTGAGAGACAGTGGCCCTTTTAGTACTTCTGTTGCCCAGCGTGTACTTGTCGATCCCGGTCGCATGCTACCGGTTGAGTGGATTCTCTTTAGAGAGGGTGCTTTGCTTTCTTCGACTAGATTTAGAAATTTAGAACTGTTGCCCCAACTCGATGAATCGATTTTTCAACTTTAGAATCGCTCTTGTTATTGAAAATTGCCCTAAGATAATCAGGAATAATCAGCATGTCAGCTCAATCGCACACCAACAAATTGCTATCTAAGTTGTTAGGCAGAAGTGTTTCGGTGCTAAGTATTGCGGTGCTTAGTTCTGCAGTTATTCTGCCAGCTTCGGCAACAGAAGCGAAGCTTGATAGCGCCATTGCTCAGGCCGTTGCGCCGGAAAAGTTAGAGGTAAAGCCAGAGACTAAGGCCGAGACTCTCTCTGATGAACAGATGGAAAAACAGTTTGCCCTTCCGCTCGATAATCTTGAAGACATTGGCTACACTTTGCAACGAGTGCAACAGCAAGCAATTGATGTGTATGTTG
>LNEX01000321.1 GCA_001464165.1 bacterium Ga0077546 | reverse complement strand
ACTGTTAAAGAGCCATCGGCCATCTTTGGATTTCTGTAAGTGATAGATGTCTGTTGGGCTTTTCCTTTCCTGCGGTGGTTTTGTTAGTTTGCGCAATTGGCCATTTTGTACCAAGGGACCTTGACCTGGAAACGCTTGAGCTGATGTCGCTTTACCTTCGTAAGGTCCAAATGTATGCATCAAATTCTTTCTAGTTTCGGGAGAAGGGTCTACATAGCCATTAGGTATTTGGGGCCAATTATGCACTGGGCCAAGCTTGGATGGGCCTGCTTCCCACGCTTCTCGTGGACGCCCAGCTCCCGGAGGATAGGGACGCGGCCCAAAGTCGCCTTTCAAGTGATCTTTGTCTAGCAGTCTGCGAGGCTCAGGTTCGGCAATAGCTGGGTTGTCTGGCAAACCGAGAGCAAGCAGCAACATCATTAACTTAAGGTGGGAAAGAGTATTTCTCATCACTCTAGATTAGCTCAAATTGCCAAGTGCGGTAGTGTCTCGGCCCTCTAAGCCAGGTTTTACTCGCTTACCCCCCGGGTAACTTATAATGTTGGCTTCCCTGTCCCAGCGTCTTGAATGCCCCTTCTTACATCTAAATTACTCGCGCCGCTTCCCTACCACAGGGCTGTTGTCGACCTGCTCAAAGACACAGAACCAGAACTTTGGCGCTGGGCGTCATCGTCAGAGGTCCTCTCCGAGCATTCCCAAGCTATTCGAATGGAGCTCCTTAAAACTAGCTACCGTCTAGATGCTGAAGGTCATCCTGAGATTATCGCGCGCTGTGAAAGTGTCGCTCAGCGACTGGGCGTTACAGCACCGGTCACCCTCTATCAGGCAGGCGGTGATCAGCTCAATGCTAGCCTGTTCCACCTGCCTGGTGAGGCGCATATTGTCTTTACTGGGCCGATTCTTACAGTGCTTAAGGGCGATGAGCTAGAGGCAATTTTAGCCCATGAACTTGCTCACTATTTGCTCTGGAGTATAGATGGTGGCAGCTATCAGATAGCAGATCGCCTGCTTATGTCGGCCGTAAATGATCCGCGAGCCGCATATAGCCACTCGCAGACTGTGCGGAAGTTTAGGCTCTATACTGAGATTTTTGCAGATCGTGGTGCTCTTGTTGGCTCTGGTGAACTAGCCGCCTCTGTAGCGGCATTGGTTAAGGCTGAAACAGGCGTTTCTGAAGTAAATGCTGCTAGTTATTTGCGTCAAGCTGATGAGATTTTCTCTGACCAAAGTATTATTACCAAAGGCTTCCATCATCCCGAACTGTTCGTTCGTGCAAGGGCCCTACGCCTCTGGTCTGAAGATGATGATCAGCTTGATTCTTGGCTAACTGAAACTATTGAAGGTCCCCTTGAGCTCGACGAACTAGATCTTGTTGGGCAGAGCAGAGTCTCCAAGCTAACCAGACAGTTCTTAGCGAATCTTCTTCAGCCTAAATGGTTTAGCAGTGAGGCAGTATTGGCCCATGCGAGATTGATGTTTGTTGATTTTGTTCCTTCTTCGAAGGTGGATGATGGTTTCGTTTCTCAATTGGCTGAAACATTGAAATCGTGCGATAAAGCTATGCGCGAGTATTTTTGCTATTTGTTGCTTGACTTTGCTGCAATTGATCCTGACCTCGAAGATTTGCCTCTAGCAGCGGCTCTTGAGTGGAGTCAGCGTCTTGAATTGTCCGAACAATTTGAGCCTTTGGTAGTTAAGGAGTTAGGGATTAATAAAAGGCAGTTAGGTAAGCTCAAGAAAGATGCTACCAGTCTCTTAGCCAAGGCCAGTCAAGCATGAGTGAGGCCGCAGATTTTTTTAAGCTATTAGAGCGTGGTGAGGGTAGTCTGCAAACCGACGATGTTCTCACTGCAATTTTGCCTCTTTTTCGAGAGGTTTCTGCCTGGCATGATCAAGATTTGGTGGCACAGTTTACTGCTGTAACATCGCTTACTTTAGACGAGGCTGGAGCCCTGCATTGCAATTGCAGCAGTATGGCGCCAATTCGAAATTCTATAGAAATTGATAGACTTCAAAGTACTGTTTCCAAGGCTCTCAATGTCGTTGGGCATGGGCAGTTTACTTCAGATGATGAGCTTGGTGGAAATTATAGTAATCTCGACGTTGTTGAGGGAGAGCCGGAATTAAAGCATCCTGTATATCTTACTGATTATCGAACTTGGGAGCAGCAGGTTGGTCATCACGATGCCTTAACCGACATTATGTTCCTTGGACAATTGTTCGCGAGTTTGGCTCTTGGTCTTAATTTTACTGATGTCGAAGATCTCAAGACCTTTGCCAATAGCCGCACCAATCTATTTCGTATAAACAGTCGTCTGCATCCAGTTTTGGCTTCGATCATTGTAGAGATGACCGAGTTGAGCCGTCATAAACGTGCGTCTGATCTTAAGTCGCTGGTAGTCAGATTGGAGAATTACCGTGACCAGGTTCTAGACTTAGATGTTTCGAAGATTC
>LNEX01000320.1 GCA_001464165.1 bacterium Ga0077546 | reverse complement strand
AAAAGCCCTGAGATTTCTTTTTCTCATCCAGAAGTTAATTATTTTAGGTTTCAAGTATCTTGGCATTTCCCCTATGATTGCAGTCAGTTAGGGTGAAGTTTGGCCCTCTTTGACAACCGGCCCTTGCCCCTCGCTGACCGTATATCGAGAAGCATCCACTATGGCCTATCGATAGTTAATCTAGAACATATCGATGGCGAGTGCTCACTTAAGTTAGGTAATTTGGAGGCGGCTCTAGAATGATGGCCAAGCAGGGAACAGTTCTGGAGAAAGGCAAAACAGATATTTTAGATGTCGATGCAGAGTCTTTGGCTAATATGGAATCTCAGTTGAATACAGACAGTAAAACTCGCCAATTCTCTGTTACCGCGGCAATCAACTCAATAAAAATCTCTGAACGCACAAAATTGCGGGCAAAAATTGCAGTTTCAGTAGTTTTGTTCGCTAGCCTATTCTTGTTTGGCAAAGTAGACCTGTCAAAATCTATTGAAGTTGCCCTCAAAGCCAATCCCTGGTACCTTCTAGCTGCTTTTGGTTTGTTCTTAGGATCGACATTCTTAAATGCCTATCGCTGGAAGCTGCTCGCCAGTGCAGCTGGTCTCAGCCAGAGCTTGCTGAAGATGGTGCAGTTCTGTTTTGTTGGAGTGTTTTTCAACCTATTCTTGCCTTCCACTGTGGGCGGTGATTTTAGTCGTTGTTACTACTTATCTAAAGGCACTGGCAAATATGCCCATGCCTTCTATTCAGTCTTAGCTGACCGCACGGTTGGAATTGCAGTACTTTTCCTTTTTGCCTCATTAGGAATATTGCTTGGCCCAGGTGGCGGTGGTCTGCCTATGCAGCTCAAATTGCCTATTTTGCTTGGCACAGTAGGAATCTTCTCTGTTTTGCCTTTCTTGCCGGCACTTGCTAAGCGTTTCTTGGGCCCAGAAAATTGGGTCTCCAGGCAACTGAACAATTCGCCTGCTGCAATTTATTGGCATGATCGCGGTCTTATGGCAACTGCCATAGGCTTGTCTGTGATTCTTCAAGTGGTTCTGGTTATGTGCCACGTGGCTGTTGGTCTTGCCCTTGGTCTGACCAACATTCCCCTCTGGTATTACTTTGTTTTCTATCCCTCAGTCGCTGTACTCGGTTTTATTACTCCGAGTTTTAACGGTATTGGTATTCGCGAGTGGGCCTACACTTATTTTCTCACTCTGGCTGGCGTTGATCGTGCCCCCGCGCTTACTTATGCAATTATGTGGTTGGGGCTAACGACGATGTCAAGCTTGGTTGGGGGCCTCGTCTATGTGCTTGGTCATTTCAAGATTTCTAAGGCCGAGAAAGAGATGTTGGAGTCTGGGAAAATGGACTCGCTAAATTAATTGGAATGGTAATGCTGGGCACTAAAGTCAGTTTTTTGCCCGGTCGCAGCCCGCTTGAGGCCGACGTTGTTCGCCAGACTTTTGCTATAGCTAAGTCAGAGGGCGTAAAGGCCTATCTTGTTGGTGGTGCTATTCGTGATGCCATTGATCTAGGCATCGGCCGAAAACCGCTTCAGTCACTCAAAGGCGAAGCTGGGGCTATAGATTTCGATTTCGCTGTACTTGTTGACTCTACTAAGAACAACCAGGACAACCCAGCTATCAGTTTGGCTTTGGCAGTGGCTGACGCTCTATCTGGTCACTTTGTCTTGCTTGACCAGTCTAACGATATTGCACGTGTGGTTCTCTTGCCTGTGCCAGACTCAGAATCGGGAAAGACTTCAGAGCCGCAGACCTATCTCGATTTTGCTGCTTGTATTGATGGCAGTCTTGAGCTCGATATTTTGCGGCGTGATTTCACTGTCAATGCCATGGTTTTCGACCCCGATTTCCCTGACCAGGTGATCGACCCTACTGGTGGTTTGAGCGATCTCAAAGACAACATTATTCGGGCGGTCTCTGAAGATGTCTTGATTGATGATCCCTTGCGTGTTCTTCGGGCTTATCGCTTCGCTGCCTATCTTGGTGCTCAGATTGAGCCAATTACCCGTGGTTACTTAAAACAGCACGTCAAGCTGCTGGGACGGGTTGCACGCGAGCGTATCTCATACGAATTTTTCACTTTGATGAACTGTCAAAAAGTCGCTCGTCTAGTTGTTGAGATGGGCGAAATTGGCCTGCTAGAAGAGATTTATCCAGAACTAAAAGATTGCCGTAGAGTAACGGCCAACAGCTTTCATCATCTTGCTTTGTTCGATCACAGTGTAGAAACTATTCCTCAGCTAGAAAATAGGTTTGAGGCGCTACCTGATTGGGTGCAGCAGTCTGCTAATTTGCCTCTGGTTCCAGGGGTTACCAGGCTTGCAGCTACTAAGATCGCGGCATTGCTGCACGATATTGGTAAGCCCGACACCTGGGAGATCACGCCTGAAGGGCGCCATACTTTTATTGGTCACGACAAGCTTGGTGCTGAGATGATTCGCCCTTTGGCGGAGCGCGAAAAATGGTCCAAGACCATGACCCGTTTTGTGGAAAGACTTGTGCTCTGGCATTTGCGTCCGGGGCATCTCTTCCATACCGGTGCCCCTACCCCCAAGGCTCTCAATCGTTTCTATCGAACTGTTGGTGAAGAAGTGCCTGAGTTAATGATTCTTGCCTTTGCTGACTTTGGCGCTACCTGTGGCGCTGGTCTTGCTGCTGAACGCGATCACCTAGAGCAATGCTTGGTTGAATTGATGAACGGATATCCGACCTATATAGAGAACACTAAGAAATTACCCAAATTGATGGACGGAGCGGATGTAATGAGGATACTGGGTGTAAAACCAGGGCCAATTATTGGTGAAATTCTCAATTCCCTTACTGAAGCACAAGAAATTAAGGAAGTAGTGAACGTGGCTCAGGCAGAGGCTTTTGTTAGGTCTTACCGTGCTTCGGAAAACAAGTAAAAAAGAAAGTTTCCGCTTGATAACTATATTTCAGGGTTAATTGGAAGTTTAGCGGGCATAAGAAATGCAGAGAAACAAACGCAACGTTCGGACCTAGTCTGAGCGGAGTAGTAAGGATTTCAAGAACAGTAGACAACACGAAGGCCCCAGCTGAGGGTCTTGTTTTCAACTGACATTTTTTAAAACTCTTCTGGCACAGCTCAATAAGGTGAAAACAATGAACGCTAAAGTAGACAAACTTCAGAACTACACAGTAATTGCTCGTCTCGATGATGCCATTCCACTGAACACTGAAGAATGGCTTGCCACCGAGCGCTTGCTCAATCAAGTTAGCGAGTTTGTGCCCATGTCTATGCTCAATGCTTTGACCGAATCAATTATCAACTACGCAGACGATCAAGCTCGCCGTGGCTATATTCTAGGCCAAGAAGATCTAGTCAGCGAGCTCAAGAGAAAGGCTTCTAAAATAGCCTAACTGCTAAATTTTCAGCAAATCTAGCATTACAGCCAGAAGTTATATTGTTGCCATCCCTATTTGGATGGCAACATTTTTTTGTTTACCGATATAATTGACAAGGTAGTCTTATAAATCGAGATAGATGCAGCGGTCTATGACCACGGAGTTAATTTGCCAAGTACTAGCAGTCAGTTAAATGTGAAGGTACGGCACTGGACAACCATTAATAGAGTTCTGGTTGCGGACTGTAGAGTATTCACAGTGCATAAGTTAATTTCACAACGCACCACTGCAGGTATCAGTGAGACTCACGATTTTTATGTCTTCCAGCCCACCGATTGGGTAAATGTTATTGCCGTTACCCCTGACTATCAGGTTGTCTTGATTGAGCAGTATCGTCACGGAATTGAACAAGTCACCTTAGAAATTCCAGGCGGTATGATTGATGAAGAGGATGGCGGTTCGCTGATCGCAGGGCGCAGAGAGCTGCTTGAAGAGACCGGTTGTTGTGGTGATAATTTAGTCTTTCTTGGTCGAACACTCACTGTTAAACAGATTCAGGTGCCTAGCTTTGACGGAACTGAAGAAGTTGCTATTCGTCTAATTCCTATAAAAGAAATTCCGCGCTTGATTAAAAACGGCATGATCACCCATGCTTTAGTGATTGTGGCTTTTCATTACTTGCAGCAATATTGTCTTGAGAATGCGGCCCTTCCTGGTATCGATCAATTAAATCCGTTTTCTTAACGGCAATCTAAATTAAAATTGCCAGGGCTAATTATGCATATTGGTTCGTTTCCACCGGTTTATCACTTAGTGCTCGAAGCCTTGTCTTTTTGGATTGCTTTTCGCCTTTATCTAAAGCTAAAGAAGAGAGATACTCTGACTTTTGAGCAACGGGTTCCAATATTGCTCGGTGGCATGGTTGGTGCAGCCATAGGCAGCAAGACCCTCTATTGGCTCGAAGACCCGGACTTCTTTATACACAATATCAATAATTGGCAGCTTCTCTTGGCAGGTAAGTCTCTTGTGGGCGGAATACTTGGTGGCTGGATTTTAATTGAAGCGGCAAAGAAACTTGTGGGTGTAAAGTCAGCCACAGGCGATAGCTTCGTGGTGCCTCTCATTGTTGGTATGGTAATCGGTAGAATTGGCTGTTTCCTCTGTGGCCTAGCTGACCATACCTATGGAGTCGCAACTGATTTGCCGTGGGCAATTGATTTTGGTGATGGTATTCGTCGCCACCCAACTCAACTTTACGAAATCATCTTCTTGATTAGTCTATTGCTTGCCTTCACTCAACTGGTTAGGCGAAACCTGCAGCAGGGTGAATTGTGGAAGTTATTCGTTTTGTCTTATTTGTCATTTAGATTTTGTGTTGAATTTATAAAACCAGTGGCCCATGTATATTGTGGTCTAGACATAGAGCAAGTGGTTGCCATTGGTGCCTATATTTATTACACGCCATATTTGGTTTCTAAGCTCCAAGCGAAAAAAGCTCAAGGAGCTGTTTAATGAAAACGGCCGATCGCCCATATCTCTTCTTTGAACTCACAAATAGTGTCTGCTCAACTTGTTTGGAAAAAATAGAAGCCAAGATTGTTTTTCAAGACGAACGCGTCTATCTCCTCAAAAACTGTCTCAAGCACGGCCGTGAAAAGGTTTTGATTTCAACCGATATCGAGTATTTCAAACTCTCTCGTAGTTTTTTGAAACCTGGACAGCTGCCTCTGCGCTTCAACACAGAGACTAAGTTTGGTTGTCCTTATGATTGTGGCCTCTGCCCAGATCATGAGCAACATAGCTGCTTGACCTTGATTGAAGTGACCGACAAATGTAATCTTGAATGTCCGGTCTGTTACGCCGAATCGGGTCCCAATGCTGGGGCTCACCGCTCGCTTGAGCTCATTGAGTTTATGCTTAATGAGCTTGTCAAAAACGAAGGTGAACCAGATGTGGTGCAAATTAGTGGGGGGGAGCCTACTATTCATCCCCAGTTCTTTGACATTCTCGATTTAGCTAGAAGTAAGCCAATTCGCCATCTAATGGTCAATACTAATGGTGTAAGAATCGCTCGCGATCGGGATTTTTGCGCTCGTCTGGCTACCTATATGCCTGGCTTTGAGATTTATTTACAGTTTGATGGTTTGCGACCAAAGACTTATACCGAGTTGCGTGGTGAAGATTTAAGCTCAGTGCGGCAGCAGGCCCTAGCTCACTTAAACGAATTCGATATTGCCACAACCCTTGTAGTTACCTTGGCACGTGGGCTCAACGATGACGAAATTGGTGAAATTATCGAGTTTGCTCTGAAGCAGCCTTGCGTTAGAGGGGTGACATTTCAGCCAATACAAGCAGAAGGCCGGGTGCTTGGTTTTGATCCAGCCGATAGGCTAACCCTGGCAGAAGTTAGGCAAAAGATATTGCAGCAATCTCCGGTTTTTGCTGACGATGACATAATTCCTGTGCCTTGTCACCCTGATTGTATTGCTATGGCCTATGCCATAAAGATAGACGATAAGGTGGTGCCTTTGTCGGGGGTTATTGGTTCGGATGTACTGTTGAGAGAAGCCGGCAACACTATTCAATATGAGTCAGACCCGGCCGTTAGAGCCAAAATATTTGAATTGTTCTCATTAGGAAAGACAACCGGTACTGTATCGCACGCCATAGGCGACCTCTTGTGTTGCCTACCAAAATTAGAGTTTCCTTCTGAGCTTTCATACAAGAATATTTTTCGCGTCATTATCATGGAGTTTTTAGACAAATACAATTTTGATGTTAGATCGGTGAAGCGCACCTGCGTGCATATAGTCCATCCTGACGGCAGAATCATTCCCTTTGATACATACAACATGTTCTATCGTAGTGATCTTGATGTCGAAGCCCTTTCAAAGCACATTAAAAATACCAGCGAGAGCAAATGCAATTTAGATGAGCCTACTTCATAGTCACTATCTTGAATATGACCAGTCTTTTGATGAAGCCTGGGAGTTGGTACTGCAGTGTCTCTCCTCTTCTTCTAGTACTTCTCGTTCGACCACTAAATGGAAGATAGAAGACGACAAAGAAGCTAAACGGATTGCTGCCACGACTGTGATCGGCAACGCGTTTGAGGTGCAAAGACAGTTGATTTTGCAATTGGTATTTTCAGAAAACGCCGACAAACAGAGACTAGAACTGCATTACATGATTATTCCAATGCGCAACCTTAAGCCAGCGCTGGCTATCTTTCAGCAAGTTAGAGAGCAATTAGAGTCGAGCTTTGGTGCAGAATTTATAGCCTATGAGTCGGCATCGACTGCTTTAGAATTGCAAATAGCTTCAAGTACTAGCTTGCTTAAGGGCTTTGAGTTTGTTCTATTGGGCAATACCGTACTTTTTGCCTTAATTGCCGTTTTCGCAGGTATGGCTGCGGCTGCTGGCATTGTGATCTGCCTGCAGGTCTTGTGGGTGCCGGTGGGTATTGTCACTAGTTTTTATCGCTCGCTTACTAGGCCGCTATTGATAAGAGGCAAGACAATTGGCGCGTTAGACCGTCTTTGGTATGGCTCTTTGGCATTTACCAGCGGCATGCTAGTTTCGGCCATAGCTTGTCCAATAATTCTTTTGGGCTTATGCACTGGCCTATCATTTGTTTCCCGTGGTGGTTTTTAGACAAAGCTGTGCAGGTTTATGCGCTTACATGGAATCAACTGGTTTGTGGCTTCGGCTCGCGGCGCCGCTTTATTCAGCTAAGTATGCAACCCTTAACTTTTGCTGGAAATTAGCGCACGTAAGCCATTGGGTTATTTGGCTTGCCATTGACTCTCACTTCAAAGTGCAAGTGCGGACCGGTAGAGAATCCAGTAGTTCCTTCGTAGGCAATGACATCGCCTTTGGCGACGTTATCTCCAGCGCCCACAGCCACTCTAGATAAGTGAGCATAAAGAGTAGCCATGCTGTTGCCGTGGCTGATGATTACAACTTTTCCGTAGCCGCCGTACCAACCAGTATAAAGAACGTTGCCACCATCTGCAGCGTGAATAGCTGAGCGGTTAGGTCCTGCTAAGTCAACTCCTGAGTGGAATTTACGCACACCAAATATGGGGTGCTTACGCCAACCGAAGGGTGATGTTACTGGCGCTCTCAACGGCATACACATGTTGCCAGAGCCAACTGTAATTGGTCCGCCTTTTTTGCGGTTAGAGCTTTCCATGACAAAAATTTGCTTTTCTAAACGAGCAGATTCGTTAGCCAATTCACGTTCTGCCTGTTCATAAAACGCCCGTTGGCTGCGTAAGCGCTCGGCAGTCTGTTGCTGACCCATCTTCTCTTTGGCAATAGCCATTGCTTTCTCAGCAATTTGCGAGACTAGATCGGCTAGCATGTTCTTTTGTGCACCAAGCTGTTGCTTGTTTTGTGAAAGCACAGATTCGCGCAAACGCAGTTCATCAATGAGTTTTTTATCTTGTTCTGCCACACGCTCTTGATAGTAGAGGCGGTCTAGCAGTGTCTGTAGATTGTCTACTTGGAAAAGCATTTCAACAAAGTTCAGACGGTTGCCTTCATAAATTTCTCTAAGGCGGAAGGCGGCCGACTCTTGCAAGCTGGCTTCTTTTGTTTTTACTGTTGTTAGCTTTGCTTGGGTTTCGTTGATTTTGTTTTCAGTGTGGCTAACTTGCTGCTTTGTGTTGGTCAATTTGCCAGTGGTGGCAGCTAGTTCTCTTTGAATTATGCCGAGTTTTTCATAGGCCTTGCGTTCGTTCTTTCTAATTGCTTGGGCCTTGTTGTGGTACTCACGCTTTTCTCTTTCTAGCTTTTGCTTTTCTTGCTGTAAGAGGCGTTTCTTCGCCTCATTTGAGCTACCACTTTCGTAGGCTACAACACTATTTGCCGAATGATGCAAGCTGGAATGTACATCGGTCGCACTAGCCGGTAATGTACTGGCTGCGCCCGCGGTAATTATTGATAAAGACACTGCTAACCAAAAGGATTTTTTTGCAGGTCTGTGAATGCTTTTAAATTTCAATTTTTGGGAAACCAATCTGGACGCCTGCAATATCTGAATCTGAAATTGAGTATCTTGATGGGAAGTGCAGTCTACCATTGAAAACCGACTGAGGCAAAGAACCCTCAATATGCTTTAAGTCTATAGCCGCAAGATATGCCGAATATTAGCTATAATTCGCCTTGCTGGTTGCGGCGGCTCCAGTGTCTCGGCACCAATCAAGCCTGAGGGCGATAGTGTTGATATAACTTCAACACTTGGAGCTATATCTCAACAATTGTCACATGTTGTCATATAGTATCCACTGACGCAGCAGAACCGATTTGACCGACTAATTCCCTCTAATGTTTAAAGAGCAAGATAAAATGTTGAAAGAGATTGTCAAGTATCCTCTGTCCATTCAAGGACTAGTCACAAGCGAGTTTACTGAGGTAAAGAGCCCATATAGCGGCGAAGTAGTGGCCGTGGTTGGTCAAGCCGATGAGAAAGCAATTGATGCCGCTCTTGCTTTGGCTAAAGAGACGTTCGAGAACGTAATGAAGGTGATGCCGGCCTATAGGCGCTCGGAGATTCTGGCAAAGACCTCACAACTAATTCTCAGTAATATTGAAGACATGGCTCAGACCATTGCCTTAGAAGGTGGCAAGCCAATAAAAGATGCCAGAGTAGAAGTTTCACGCGCCGCCAACACCTTCGCGATTGCCTCACGAGAAGCTCTTCGCTTAGATGGCGAGCAGTTACAGATGGATACAAATGCCGGCAACGAAGCCCGCATTGGCATGATATTGCGTGAGCCGATTGGCGTAGTCGCAGCAGTTACACCATTTAATTTTCCTCTTAATCTAGTGGCTCACAAGCTGGCGCCAGCAATTGCTGCGGGCAATACAGTTGTGCTTAAACCATCTTCGCAAACCCCGGTCTCAAGTTTTAAATTAGCTGAGTTGCTTAAGCAAGCCGGTCTGCCAGAAGGTGCTTTGATCGTCACCCCTTGTCGTGGTTCTAAAGGTAACGCCCTAGTACGTGACTCTAGAATTGCTCTGTTGACTTTCACCGGCTCACAAGAAGTGGGTTGGAGATTGCGCGGTGAAGTTCATGCTGGTGTAAGAGTTATTCTTGAGCTTGGTGGTAATGCCGGCATTGTTGTGCACTCTGACGCTGATCTTGAAGCAGCGGCTAAGGCCGCTTGTCGAGGCGGCTATGCCCATGCCGGGCAAATCTGTATTTCTGTGCAGCGAGTCTACGTACAGAGCAAGGTTTACGATCAGTTCTTGGACAAATTCAAGAGTTTGGTGGCGGCACTAAAAGTGGGAGATCCGCTCAGTGATGACACTGATGTTGGTCCATTGATCGATTCGGGTTCGGTGGACAAAACAATTGAATGGGTAGACGAGGCTGTCAAAGGTGGCGCCAAGCTGGTTCACGGCGGTAAAAAATGTGGTAACAATTTAGTTGAACCGGTAATTTTGACTGAAACCAATCGTGGTATGTCAGTAGTCTCAGACGAAGTATTTGGGCCGATTGTAAGTATTATGAAGTATGACACTGTGGATGATGCCATTGCCTCTTGCAATGATTCGCGTTATGGCCTACAAGCAGGAGTGTTTACTGCTAACGTAGATGTAGCTTTCAAGCTCGCCCGCGGCATCGATGCTGGTGGCGTTATGGTTAACGATGCACCTACATTTAGAGCTGACCACATGCCTTATGGTGGCCGAAAGGAGTCAGGATTGGGCTTAGAGGGCATACGTTATGCACTCACCGAAATGACTCAACCGAAGTTCATTTGTCTCAATTTGAATCCTAATGTGTAGAAGTCGCTAAATGGCCAAAATAGAAGAACGGTTTCGCGAAGCAATTCAGGCAATTGATGGTGCCTTGGTAGTCTCATGCCAAGCCAGCAGCGGTGAACCGCTTAATCATCCTGACCATATTCTGGCCATGTCGCTTTCGGCCCTCAATGGTGGTGCCCGTGCTCTGCGTCTAGAAGGTGTTGAGAACGTCCGACACGTAAGAGCCGCGGCAGAAAAACTCTTTGAGGGCCATCTGCCTATCGTTGGGCTAACAAAATCTGAGATACCGGCAGCCGAGAAGTTGTCATCTGTATATATCACCGCTAGCTTTGCCGAAGCTGAGGCTTTGGCAGAAGCTGGTGCTGACTTTATAGCTCTTGATGCAACAGGCCGAAAGCGCGCCGACCAGCTTAGTTTAAAAGAGACGGTTGAGAAGATTCACAGCCAGTTGAACCTGCCTGTTTGGGCTGATTGCTCTACTTTTGGTGAGGGTATTGCCGCAGACGAGGCAGGAGCTGATATTATTTCAACTACACTTTTCGGATATACCGAAGAGACCGCTCTGCCTAAAGAACACGGTCCTGGCTTAGACTTGCTAAAAGAATTTGTAGACCATATTGCTTCTCCGATTATTCTTGAAGGACGCATCTGGACTCCTGAAGAGCTTACCCGTGCATTTGAGTTAGGCGCCTATGCGGTTGTAGTCGGCTCAGCCATAACGAGACCACAATTAATTACTGAGCGTTTTGTGAAGGCTATTCCTTCTAGAAGGGTTCGCATGCCTGGCTTCAAACTGCCGCTAAATAAATGAGCCTCTTTCAGTACTACACTCTCTTCCCGATCATTATTCTCTCCGGACTTTCCTTGGGTGTGCGCTCAATGACGCCTTTTGTCTGGGGCAAGGGGCTGGTACTGCAAAGTTGCCTGGTCCTGGTGGCAGTGTTGATCGGCGTTCTCCTTCATAACATTTGGATTGCTCAAATCGCCGGTTGGTTTCTCTTTATCTTGTTCCATGTGCCCGCCTGGTACATTTTTGGCCAGGCCAAAAATTCAATGACGCGCATGAACACTGAAGAGATGGCTAAGTGGGGCAGGCTATTGCCGCTTGTATTCTGGGGTTTGCCGGGCCAGTTCTGGAAGGATATGGTGGACGCCTATATTGCCTATTCAAAAGAAAACCCAGCTTTAGGTGAAGAGCTTTTAGGCCGTTGGCAGAACTCGCCTAGCTTGCCTGATAGTTTGAGAGACGTACCAATTCAATATGGTCTTTACGGCAACTGCCTCTGCTGGCAGTGGCAGGCCGTGGTAGATGATTTTGAGAAATTGCGTTTTGCTGCTCGCAAAGCTTCTCCTATGCTCTATTTCTCTGCTGCGAGGGCTTATATAGAACTTGGCCTGTACCATAAGGCCGCCGAGTGTTTAAGACAATCGCGCTTTGATGAGTCTATTACTCCTCTTGATTCACTGGCCACGGCCTTACTTCCATTCTTCTCTTTATGCGGTGCTCGCAATCAAGTAGATCAACTTTTGGCGGTCATAAGTGAGTCAAAACTCACCTTGCCTGAGGCTCTTTCACTTTATTGGATGGGCCGCTGTTTAACCAAAGAAGGTGAAATCGCTCAGGCCCAAGCAGCCTTTGAAAAAGCATTATCGAAGACTGAAGTGCCGATTTTGCGCAAACGCATTCAGTACGCTCTTGATCTCACTAATGCTGACAGTGAGATTGTTCATACAGGGAGCGTGCCGTTTACTCTTGAAGATTGCAAGGCCGAAATGAAAGACATTTGGTCTCATTTTCAACGTGGTGCATTCATCCAGGAGATATTGGCCCCCCGTAGACGCTCACCAGTCGTAAATGGGTTGCTTTTTATAAATTTGGCTGTTTTTTTACTGGCTGATCCCCATTTTAAAATGGCTCCGGCTTTAGCTCTGTCTATTTTTAATGGTGGAATGCTATCAGACGCGGTGATTAAGCATGGCGAATACTATCGCTTGTTCACCTACATGTTTTTGCATACGACAGTAATTCATCTTGGTGTTAATATGCTTGGTCTTCTGGCATTTGGTCGCATTACAGAAAATATTTTTGGTACCAATCGATTTCTTGCCATTTATTTTTTCGGCGGCGTTCTCTCTGGGGTTGCTCACCTTATGCTGCGTCCTGGCGAGCCTGCTGTCGGCGCTTCTGGAGCAATCTTAGCTATTTTTGGCGCTGTCGGTGTTGGCATTTGGAAGTTGAAAGCAGTATTGCCTGAGTCTTTGCGCAAGCGCTATTTATGGATGATGGTTGCAATAGCTTTATCGCAAGTGGTAATAGATCAATTTATTCCACACATTGCTGTTTTCGCTCATCTTGGTGGTCTAATTGCTGGTATCGCATTAGGTGCAGTTACTTCCATTCGTACACCTTCGAAAGAAGTAATTGATGGTACGCAGAAGTTTGTTGAAGGCTGAGCGATTTCACCTTGTTGGCCTCGTGCCCATAGTGTTAGATTATAGCGGCGGCAAAGGCTGCCAAGAGCTTCTTGTAATGAGTCTAATTTTATGCATGATTGTCCTACCTGCAAAGTTCCCCTACACGGCCATGAGCTAGTTTGCCCCTCTTGTGGTACTAAGCAGAGAGTTAAACTGGGATCTAGTAAGCTCTTCGGCAGTGAGCAGGCAGCTCAAAAGCCGTCTATTAATTTGATGCCGTTCGTTGCCGCTGGGGTGATTGCCCTTTGTGCTGCTGGATTCCTTCTTAAGGACAGTTGGATTGCTCAGTTAATTAACCGACCACCGCAGGTGGAAGATCCAATTGCCAAAATGACTTTTATAGAAGCACGAAACTTAATTGAGACAAAGATTACTGAAGGTGTTGCCGCTGGCGGTGGCAAGTCTACTTTTAAGTGGCAACGAGCTGGTGCTGAAGTGGATAAAAGCAGCGAAGGCCCCGTCGAAGTTGAAGCCCAAGTTGAGCTTAAAGATCCAAGCGAACGCAAGGCTATTATCGATCCGGTCAAAGAGTATTTTGAAAAAGCCGGCATAACCACACTTAATGTCAAAGACGAAAAGCTTCATGCCACTTGGACTTACTCGGTTACTCCCGCTGCGGCACCAAGCGAATAGATGGCAAGAAAAACCAAACTATCTCTAGTAGTCTTTCTAGTCATAGCTTTTGTTGCTTGCCTAGTCGTATTTAGGGGTGCGCAAGCGCAATCAGGCCTGCCTAATAGCAGCAGTCAGCCAAGCGTTCTTTATTCAATTTTCGATCCAAAATTCAACCTGGTAGCTGGCACTTATCTTATACCTAGTGGCTGGCAAGCTCAGAGTCAGGTGGCTTGGAACCTTGAGCACTTTAGCCAGCCTCTGCAACTACATTCTGTTGCCTCTAGTGCCGATGGAAAATCGGTTTTAGAATTTTTCCCTACTGAGCAATTTGTTTGGTTGGTGCCCAGAGCAATGGCTCGCCCTGGTCAACCTTTAGGTGATGGAGCTACCTTGCTTCCACCAGTCTCTGCCCAAGAGGCGATGCAGCATTTCATCATTGCAAAACATCGAGGTTCTGCACCAAATTTGAAAATTGAACAAATTGTCCCAATGCCAGATCTTACTCAACGTCTGCAAATAGCAGCTCCGGCTGGGGGGTTGCAAGAGTCAGTCTGCGCTAGAATTTCTTATGTGCTGAACGGCCAGCCGATGCAAGAAGAGATTTATGGAGTTAAAACGGCATTTAACGGAGTGCCTAGTCGCAGCTATACTGCTGGTTCGATGGTGCAATATAACTGGGGCTTCGGTACTCTTTTTAGCTTTCGCGCCCCGCAGGGCGAGTTAGAGGGACAGCGCGATAAATTCTTTGCTATGGTTACTTCATTCAAGCCCAATCCAGCTTGGCAAGCGGTTCGCGCTCAAGTCCAGCAGCAAGCCCTACAGCACAACAATTGGCGATTGCAGGAAACTGCTAGTTCTATTGCTAACGCCAACAAGCTTGGACAGATGGTTGTAGCTGGTAATGCACAGTTCTTTGCCAATCAGGCTGCCCGGCGTGAACAAGAGTATGCTTCGGATCAAATGAGGCTGCACGCACGTTATGCCCCAACTAGTGGCACAGCTAGTAGCGGTATCAATCAGACAGAGGCTTTCGGTGACTTGATGATGGGGCGTGAAACTGCAGCTGATGGCTCAAAGCATGATGGATATCACAACTCAATTTGGAGTGATGGTCAGGGCAATTATCGTCCGACAAATGATCCAAATTACAATCCCAATATCAATTCGAGTGGCACCTGGACTCAGTTAGACAAGATGCCACTAGGTCATTAGAGAGAATATATTCGACGATCCCGCTGATACCAGTTGACAATTGGTATCATTTGGCAACGTCAATTTTGAGGTAGATGTGCCACAGAGCAAAGTGCTTGTCACTTATTTGAGTTTACGCTCGGCTAGAGCAAATTCAATGGTAGAGTTTGGCCCTGCCTTGATAATTTTATTGATTTGCATATTCTTTCCTCTCGTAGATATGCTCGCAGTGGCTCTGGCCTATTGTAACGGCCAAGTCTTGAACAGCAATCAGGTTCACGAAGCCTCTCTGGTTGACTGGCACGAGGCCGTCAGTCCGAACGGAACGGTCTGCAAGGGCATTCCCGATCAATGGCTAAATGGCATGGGAAAATTCGTTAAGGTCTCAAGCCCACCGTCAACTCTAATCAGCTATCGGGACGGTGAATCAACCACCGGTGTCACAGACAAAATTGTGAGCGTCACCACAACTCTGGCTTGCACGCCTTTTCTCTCTATTCCTCTTCCTGTATTCAATATACCTGGCCTCAATGGTCCAATGGTCTTTTCTATAACTTCCGAAAGACCTATGGAAAATCCTGATTATGCTGGACCGTCTAATGCTGGTGGAACTGGCGGTGTCGCTGGTGCTTCTTCGCCCTCAGCTACCATGATGTCTCCAGGGGCAGCAGCTGCTGCTGCCGGACCAAGTGGCCCTGCTGGACCCGGTGGACCAAGCGGCCCTGCTGGACCCGGTGGACCAAGTGGCCCTGCTGGACCCGGTGGACCAAGCGGCCCTGCTGGACCCGGCGGACCAAGCGGTCCTGCTGGACCCGGTGGACCAAGCGGTCCGAAAGGCCCAAGCGGTCCGAAAGGCCCAGGTGGACCAACCGGCCCAGGTGGACCAACGGGCCCTGGTGGACCAAGTGGCCCTGCTGGACCTGGCGGTCCATTTGGCCCCGCTGGACCTGCAGGCCCAGGTGGACCAACAGGCCCCGGTGGACCTGGTGGACCTGCTGGACCCGGTGGACCTGCTGGACCCGGTGGACCGAGTGGACCTAGTGGTATTACTTTTCCTGGTGTGGCCTAACTCTTGCAAGCTCTTTAAGAGTATGAGTTAAAGCACTATTTCACGTGTCACAAAAAAAGGCGGCTATTGAGGCCGCCTTTTTTAATTCAATTTGCTAACTGCTTCTTGCTTACTTTTTCTTCCCACCACCAAGAACGCCACGAATGAACTTACCTAGTGGATCGTAGAACTCATCCACTACTCTTTCTTTTAATGGAATGATGGCATTGTCTGTAATGTGAATGTCTTCTGGACAAACTTCAGTGCAGCATTTGGTGATGTTGCAGTAACCGATGTGTCCTTCATCTTTCAGATACTTCATGCGGTTTGCTTCATCTAGCGGATGCATTTCTAAGCCAGCGACGCGCACCATAAAACGTGGGCCCATGAAGTTGTCTTTGCGCTCGTGGTCGCGCAAAACATGGCAGACGTTTTGGCATAAGAAGCATTCAATACACTTGCGAAATTCTTGAACGCGCTCAATATCTTCTTGGTAGATAGTCCAGTCAGCATCTGGTGAAGGAGAAAAAGCTTTGATCTTTTTGTTGACTTCATAGTTCCAGCTAACATCGGTGACCAGATCTTTGATGATAGGAAAAGTCTTAATTGGCTGCACGCAGATGTCTTCACCATCTTTGAACGAATCCATTCTTGACTTGCACATCAAGGAAGGCATGCCGTTTACTTCAGCACTGCAAGAACCGCATTTAGCAGCTTTGCAGTTCCAGCGCACGGCCAGTTCAGGGTCAAAGTTTTGCTGAATATAGTGAATGGCGTCGAGAACGACCATACCAGCTTCAACAGGTACTTTGTAAGATTGAAACTCACCCTTATCTTTTGTGCCTCTGTATACCTTCAGGGTCGCCTGGCGACCGGTTGACTCAGGCATTAGCTGGCTCCTTTTTCTTTACGAAAAGCTCTTTTAAGTCTGCAGGCATCTCTGGTAGTGGCGTATGCTCCAAAACCATCTTGCCATCAGCACCTTTACTGCAGGCAGAGTTTTTAGTGCCCCATTCTTTCTCGGTATTGGGATAGTCTAGGCGGCTATGGGCACCGCGACTTTCTTGGCGAGATAAGGCACTACGGGCAATCGCTTCAGAGCAAATCATCATGTTCTTCAAGTCACGGCACATGTGCCAACCGGGGTTAAAGGCTTTAGTGCCCTTGGCCCCAGCTTTTTCTACATCTGCCTTGAGTTCTTCAAGCTTAGCTATGCCGATAGCTAACTCAGATTCTTCACGGAAAATGTCGACATAGGTTGACATGATTTTGTTTAGGGCTTTGTGCACGTCATAAGGATTTTTACCGTCCTTAATTTGGAACGGTGCTTCCATTTCGGCAATAGCTTCTTTGACAAATTTGTCATCAATTTTTGGTGTGTCAGATAGGCCTTTGACATACTCAACAGCACCAGCTCCGGCTCTCTTGCCGAATACTACCAGGTCTGACAAAGAGTTTCCGCCCAGGCGATTGGCTCCATGCATGCCCCCTGAGCATTCTCCGGCAGCAAACAGCCCCGGTACTCTCGTCATCTGTGACTCAGCCTCGACTCTGATACCACCCATGGTGTAGTGCATAGTTGGTCCGACTTCCATCGGGCCAGCAGTAATGTCTACGTCAGCCAAGTCTTTGAACTGATGATACATAGAAGGAAGTTTCTTCTTCACCCTTTCTGAGTCTTGATAGCTGATATCAAGGAAGACGCCTCCGTGAGGCGAGCCGCGCCCTTCTTTGACTTCGGTGTAGATAGCGCGAGCAACGTTGTCTCGAGTGGACAGCTCTGGTGGGCGACGGGCTTCAGTGCGGGTTCCCGCGAGAGCCGCGTTAACCCAGGTGACAGCTTCAGCTTCATCAGCGGCATAGTCGTTTCTGGTTGCTTCAGGTAAATATTTGAACATAAAGCGTTCGCCTAAGCTGTTGCGCAGTATGCCGCCTTCACCGCGTACCCCTTCTGTCACTAAGATGCCGCGCACGCCTGGCGGCCAGACCATGCCTGTCGGGTGGAATTGAATAAATTCCATATCGATAAGCTCGGCGCCGGCATCATAGGCCAAACCTTGGCCATCGCCGGTGTATTCCCATGAGTTAGAGGTAACGGTATAAGCCTTACCAGTGCCGCCGGTGGCGAGCACAATTGCTTTGGTTTTGAAGAGAATATAGCGGCCGTCTTCGCGGTAGTAACCAAAAGCTCCGGCAATTTTATCGCCGTCTTTGATGAGCTTGGTGATGGTGCACTCCATGTACACTTCAATACCTTGGTGTACGCCTCTATCTTGCAAGGTGCGAATCATCTCTAAGCCGGTTCTATCTCCGACGTGGCAGAGACGCTTCCAGGTGTGGCCACCAAAGGCTCGTTGCAAGATTTTGCCGTCTTTAGTGCGGTCAAAAACGGCACCCCAGCGCTCTAGCTCTTTTACTCTGTCTGGGGCTTCTTGGGCGTGCAATTGCGCCATGCGCCAATTGTTTAGCTGCTTGCCACCATTCATGGTGTCTTTGAAGTGTGTTTGCCAACCATCCATGGGGTCAACGTTTGCTAAGGCCGCGGCTACTCCGCCTTCTGCCATAACTGTGTGGGCCTTGCCTAAAAGTGATTTGCAGATAAGTCCTACGCTAACGCCTTGGCCCGAGACTTCAATGGCGGCTCTTAGGCCTGCTCCACCTGCGCCAATTACCAAAACGTCGTGTTCTCTAATTTCGTATTCGCTCATAATTTAAAATAGTTGAAATGCAATGTTGGGATCGACACAGGTGTAACGGATATATAGATCAGTGAGGGCTACAGAAAATAGTGAGGTCCAGGCCCATTGCTGGTGACGCTCATTGAATTTTGTTACGAGCTGCCAGGCCTGGAAAGCTGGTTTAACTTTTGACTCGTTGGAAGGACAAGAGAAGCAATCTTCTTTGCCACCGACAATGTGCCTGCATGCATGGCAACCGAATGTATAGCCAGAAAGCAAAACACAATTAGCAATCATCACTACCGTCAATACGCTGAGGTGGAAGCCTCCGTCGTAGTAGAGAGTCTTAATGGCGTCCCACCAAAGAATTAGCAGAACAGGTGTGGCGACATAGAATGCGTAGCGATGAAGATTCTGTAGGACAAAGGGAAAGGACTGCTCGCCTGTGTAGCCTTTGCCTTTGAACATGCCCACGGTGCAAGCTGGTGGATGCATAAAGTATGAGCGGTAATAGGCCTTACGATAGTAGTAGCAGGTAGCTCTGAAAGATAGGGGAATCCATAGAATCAAAAAGGCTGGCGATAACGGCCACCAAGGCACAAACTCTTTTAAATTTGGTGAATAGAAAGGCGATAGGTATGGACCAACTTCATAGAGATTGTTTTCGATGGCTCTGCCAGTAGCATATATGCCGAAAGCCGTGAAAACAAAAGCAATGAGAAATGGTTCAACCCACCAGTTGTCTTTGCGCGAGGTTGGGCCTTCATAAGCTGGCACTGCATTTGATTGCGGGAGCTTTGTGTCAATCTCCTGGGATGCTCAGAGCAATAACAGCTCCGGTCCACTATCGGACATAACAAATTATAGCCAGCTGAAACAGTGTGTGACCCGGCTTTTGTCTAATTTTCGCAAAGCTCCAGTGTCTATCAATTGTCTAGATAATTCGTTTCTATTGGCTAAGCACGCATAAAAAGAAAGTTGCAAAGTACAAAAGAGTGGTTTAGCAATTCTCCTTATAATCCGCTCATCTTACTCTGCCTCGGAACTTGGTCTTGTCGCTAGCGTCTTTCTTAGGATGTTAGCTTTGAACTTTTTGTCCTAATTGTTCGTTATTAGCAGTATGGATGTTAGGTTCAAATTCAGAAGGCCGTCTCAACAGACGGCCTGGCAAGGAGCTTTATCATGAATGCCAAAGTGCGTAAATCAAAAACTAGCGATCGCAGTAAGAAGTCTCCAACTAAAGCTGAGGTGGCCGCCAGTTTAGCTATCGCAAAGAGATTAGATGAGGCGATTCCGCTTAGCACCCCAGAATGGCGAAGGGTTGAACAAATGTTGATGCGCCTTACTGAATTTGCTCCGACAGATCTGGTTTTTGATGTAGCCAGTGCTATTGCCTTCTATGCTGACGACCAGGCCAAACGTGGCTATATACTAGGCACTCATGATTCTGTTAAGTTAGTTGCTTAGTGTTTGTGAGAACAAAGTTGCAAATTCGGCCAGCCTGCCTTTCTGATTGCCAAGCTATATCTAGTCTGTATAACTATTATGTTGAGACCTCCACGGCTACCTTTGCCCTAGAGCTGGAAAGCTTGGCTGAGCGGCAAGCCTGGTTTAAGCAACACGAGGAAAATAATCTGCCCATTCTTGTGGCTGAGTTAGACAACCAAGTAGTTGCCTTTGCCTCACTTTCTTTTTATCATCAGCGCTGCGCTTATCGGCAAACTGTTGAAGCGTCAATTTATGTAGACCATCTTTTTTTATCGCGCGGCTATGGCCGATTGCTTATGAAAGAGTTGATGGATGCCGCAGAGAATGCTGGCTTCCATGCGGTGCTTGGTTTGATTTGTAGTGAGAATACAGCTAGTATAAAACTCATGCTTGACTTCGGTTTCTTTGAAGCTGGGTGTTTGAAACAAGTCGGGAAAAAGTACGATCGTTGGCTGGATGTGGCAATATTAGAGAAAATCCTCTAGTACCTAGTTTCTTTAAGTCTGACAAATTGAAATTCAAAGCCAAAATTCGCAGCACTGCTAATAATTCTGAAAGTCTAACGTCTGTTGCCAAATCGCAGGCGCTCTGGCGCTACTTGTTTTTGGCTCCGCTTGCCTACCTTCTGCTTTCGCCTCGGGTCAATATGCGGCTCTATCGCCGCCTGCTCTTTCAGCCTACGGCTTTTCCTGAGCAGCTCAATGGTCAGTTGCCGCGAGCGATGGATATTGAGCCTGAAGAACTTTATTTCAACAGCTTTGGTGACCTCGATAGCAAAGAAACTCTGCACGGCTGGTATTTCCAGCATCCCAATGAAGACGCGCCATTAGTAATTTTCAGTCACGGCAATTCAGGTAATCTCACTATTCGCGCGCCATTGTTTCAAGTGCTGCTTGAAAGTGGCGCCTCTGTGTTTATCTATGACTACAGGGGTTTTGGTAAGAGCACAGGCTCTCCTACTGTCGAAGGTGTTTATCAGGACGGTCTAGCTGCTTATGACTTTGTTGTCGGCAAGTTTGCTCTGCAAGCAGATCGGGTCTTCCTCTATGGAGAATCGCTTGGCGCTGCAGTTAGTAGCTACATTGCAAGCAAGCGAAAGTCAGCCGGATTGGTTCTGCAATCGGGCTTTAGTTCGTTGCGAAATATTGGCGGGGAGCGTGTTAGAGCACTTAAGCTTTACCCCTCCTGGCTCTTTCCAATGCCTGGTACGAGCAGTCGCGATATATTAGCGACAGAACATCCACCCTTGCTTATTATTCATGGAAAGCTTGACAAATCAGTGGCTTTTCATCATGCCCAAGCTCTTTATGATTGTGCTTCGCAACCCAAGCAGTTGCTTACGCTTCCAGTTAGTGGACATTCTGACTTAGTGGCTACGGCAAAAGATACTTTGAAAGAAAATCTCACGGCCTTCTTCAGTCGCTTTGGTCAATCTTAGTTACCCTCATTAATATATTGGTCACCCTAGATGCCCGCAGGCTCCAGCGGGTGTTAAATGGTAGTAAATATCCCTCGGCAAGACTAACTAGTACTAAGCGGAGGAGTCATGAATAATCAATATTATTTGGTCAAAGGCCTGAATAAACTGGCCCAGGGCTGGCATGAATTAGGTGAAGATGCAGTTGCTAAAAGCATCTATCGTTACCTGATCAGCCTGCATCTAAGCAATCCAGCCGAAGCATTCGGTGATGATGCCGAATTTTCCGCCCTAATGCAAGACTACGATGCCCTCATTAAGTGCAGCGATATTGACGCAAAAGAGTTGGTTCACAACTAATTTTTTTGGCTATTCTCACGAATCAAGTTAAGCGCAGATCCGGCTCTGAACCAGCCGATTTGTTCTTCTGTCATGGTGTGCTTGACTGTAATAACTTCAATCGTTCCGTCATGGTGCTTGATTTCAACTTCAAGATTTTTACCAGGTGCAAGAGCACCAAGATTCTTGATGCTGAAGCGGTCTAGTTCTTGAACCTTGTCGTAATCAGCAGGATTGACGAAAGTCAGGGCAAGAATGCCTTGCTTCTTCAAATTGGTTTCGTGAATGCGGGCAAAGCTTCTGACAAGAACGGCCTTGCAGCCTAAGAACCGCGGCGACATTGCCGCATGCTCGCGGCTAGAACCTTCGCCGTAGTTCTGATCGCCGATTACTAGCCAGCCGGTTTTCTCGGCTTTGTAGTGGCGGGCAACTTCAGGATAAGTCATGCGTTTCTGATTCAAGACATCAAGGCCGATACCAACTTCTTTGCTGAAAGCGTTGATGGCGCCAATGAACATGTTGTCACTGATTTTATCGAGGTGACCACGGAACTTCAGCCAAGGGCCAGCTGGAGAAATGTGGTCGGTGGTGCACTTGCCTAGTGCTTTGAGCAAGACAGGAAGATTCTCGTAGTCTTTACCGTCCCAGGCGGCGAAAGGTTCGAGCAATTGCAGTCTGCCTGAATCAGGTGAGACTGCCACTTTTATCTGATCACCATCAACTGCTGGCGGGATATAGCCGTTGTCTTCAGACTTGAAGCCTTTTGACGGTAACTCAGGGGCCTGTGGTGGCACTAAGCTGAAGCTCTTGCCGTCGCTGCCCACCATTGTGTCTTTCATGGGGTTGAATGACAGTGAACCAGATAGAGCTAGGGCTGTCACAATTTCAGGACTGCCGATGAAAGCTAGAGTCTCAGGGTTGCCATCATTGCGCTTTTGGAAGTTGCGGTTAAACGATGTAATGATCGAATTGCTTTCGCCTTGCTTGATGTCATCGCGCTTCCACTGTCCAATACAAGGGCCGCAGGCATTGGCTAGTACTGTGCCTCCAATTCCCTCAAGTGTTTTTAGCTGACCATCGCGATCAATGGTTTCGTAGATCTGTTCAGAGCCTGGAGTGATCAAGAAACCACAACTCGACTTGATACCGTGATCAGCCCCTTGCTGAGCTACGTGGGCTGCTCTGCTCATGTCTTCATACGAAGAGTTAGTGCAGCTGCCAATTAAGGCATAGGTAAGTTTGTCTGGATAGCCCTTAGCTTTGATCTCGGCTGCAAACTCTGAAATTGGGCGAGCTAAGTCTGGTGTGTGTGGGCCCACTACATAAGGCTCAAGCTGGTCAAGATCGATTTCGACAACCTGGTCGAAGAATAGGGTTGGATTGGCAGCAACTTCAGGATCAGCCACCAGGCATTCTTTATATTGGTCTGCTAATTTGGCGAACTCTTCTCTCTTAGTGACGTTGAGATACTTAGCCATACGCTCGTCATAAGGGAAGATTGAAGTTGTTGCACCTAGCTCGGCACCCATATTGGTGATGGTGGCTTTGCCAGTGCAACTAATAGATTTTGTGCCTTCGCCGAAATACTCGACAATGGCTCCAGTACCGCCAGCAACAGTTAAGATGCCAGCGATTTTGAGAATGACGTCTTTAGGCGAAGTCCAGCCGTTCAGCTTACCTTTGAGGTGAATGCCGATTAGCTTGGGCCAGCGAAGACCCCAGGCTACTCCGGCCATGACGTCAACAGCATCGGCTCCGCCGACGCCAATAGCAACCATGCCCAGGCCACCAGCGTTAGGCGTGTGCGAATCTGTTCCAATCATCATTGTGCCTGGCAAGGCATAGTTTTCTAGCACTACCTGGTGGATGATGCCAGCGCCGGGCTTCCAGAAACCGATGCCGTGCTTATTGCTGGCTGATTCGAGGAAGTCGTAGACTTCTTTGTTTTCGTCAAGAGCGCGCTCCATATCTTGCTCGGCGCCTACTCTTGCTTGAATTAGGTGATCGCAGTGCACCGTACTTGGTACCGCTACTGTCTTTAACTGAGCTTGCATAAACTGCAATAGAGCCATCTGTGCCGTGGCGTCTTGCATGGCCACTCGGTCTGGTCTTAAGAATGCATAGGTTTCGCCGCGCTTAACTTCTTCAGTAGGCCAGTGATCAAGGTGTGATGTCAACACCTTCTCTGCCAATGTTAGCGGTCGACCAAATTTCTCTCTCGCTTCTTGATGCTTCTTGGGTAGCGCTTCGTAGAGTTTTTTGATATCCGATACTTTCAATTCAGCCATTGCAGTCTCTCTTGTAGCTTCAGTCTAAGACTTTGATTGTACTATTTATCGCTCTCTAATTGCTTTTCAAGTGCTGCGCTGAGCCCGTATAGCAGGCTGTCTTAATTGAATATTTCAATTTGTTGACCGGCAGTGTTAGCATTGACGAGCAATTTTTTATATTGAGAAGAGATTTTGAAAGCACAAAAGCCGGCAATATTTATTCCAACTTTGTACTTTGCTTCTGGCCTTCCATACACCCTAGTTGTGCTTGTCTCGGTTATTTTCTACAAAAATCTTGGTGAGTCCAATGACTTTGTTGGAGTGGTTACCAGTTCGTTCTATCTTGCTTGGGTAGCCAAATTTCTCTGGGCGCCCTTGGTTGACCTGGTAGGCAAGAAAAGAATATGGATTGTGGTGGCGCAATTAGTTCTAGCGCTTACTTGTGTAGCCTTGGCCTTGAGTCTGGCCAGCAGTCAAATAGCTATTTTGAGTATTGTGCTGTTTTCAATTATGGCCTTGATCTCTGCTACCCAAGATGTTGCCAGCGACGGCTATTATCTTGAAGTTTTAGACAAAGAACAGCAGTCGTATTTTGTCGGTGTGCGAAATGCTTTCTATAAGATGGCGGTTTTGTTTGGTCAAGGCGGACTGGTGATGTTAGCTGGTTGGCTTGCCCATCAATCTTCCTTTGGCGTCAAAGGCGGCTGGTCTGTGGCTTTCTTGCTCTGCGCTGCCATTTTTGCTTTGCTTAGTATCTTTCATTTCTTTAGCTTGCCGCAGCAAGCGCCAAGAGAAAATCTGAAGGATCCTTCAGTTCTAACGGAAGAGAAATCAGGCATTAGTCTCGCTGAATTTTTCACGGTTTTTCGCACGTTTTTCGCCCAGAAGGCCATCATACCGATTGTTCTTTATATATTGATTTTTCGACTCGGTGACGCTCTTATGCTGAAAATGGCTGCGCCATTTTTGCTTGATGCTCCCAAAGTCGGTGGCCTTGGCATTTCTACTGAGACTGTCGGACTTATATATGGAGGGGTTGGTGTAGGCTTCCTCTTATTGGGCGGTATCGTAGGTGGTTTTGTCGTTAGCAAGTTTGGACTTAAGCGCACATTAATGCCCACTGCCATTTTTCAAAATGTGGCGATTTTGCTTTACTACTTTATGGCCACGTCAGCACCCAGCGTATTGCTAACCTCGGTTTGCAATGCCATTGAGCAATTTGCCTATGGATTGGGCACCGCAGCCTATACAGTGTTTTTGCTTAGAACTGTTAACCCTAAATACAAATCGGGTCATTACGCCATAGCAACGGCCCTGATGGCCGCAGGCGTGATGGTACCTGGCATCTACAGTGGCAAGCTCCAAGGCGCCCTTGGCTATCCTCATTTCTTTTTACTCAGTTTCGTTCTATCTATCCCTGGTATGATCACGATTCTCTTATTGCCGCTTGAAGATAAATAACGAAAATGCAGTACCGTAGAATTGGGAAATGGGGCGTCAAAGTCAGCGAAGTTTCATTGGGCAGCTGGCTAGGGTATAAATTTCTTTGACAATGCTAATGTCTACGCCCAGGGTGCTTCTGAGAGTGTTGTCGGCAAGGCCATAAAGCCACTCAAGCGTGATTCCATTTTTCTCGCAACCAAAGTTTTCTTTCCTATGGGCGAAGGACCTAACGATAAAGGCCTGTCGCGCAAGCATGTCTATGAGCAGTGCCATGCCAGCTTGAAGCGCCTCGGGAGCGACTATATTGACCTTTATCAGTGCCATCGTTTCGATCCGGAAGTGCCAATGGAAGAATTGGTGCGCACCATGGATGACCTAACCAGGCAAGGCAAAATTTTGTACTGGGGTGTAAGTGAGTGGAGTGGTTCTCAGATTGAAGATGCCCATCGTGTAGCTCACGAACTTAATGCAGTTCCACCAATTTCTAATCAGCCTTGCTACAACATGCTCACGCGCAATATTGAAGCATCTGTCATACCGGCTTGCGAGAGAACCGGTGTCGGTCAAGTTGTATTTTCACCGCTCGCTCAGGGCGTTCTCACTGGCAAATATCTGCCAGAGAAGCCACTGCCAGCCGATTCGCGTGCCGCTGACAGTAAGGTTAACGTCTTTATGATGGGTCGTAATTTGATGGCCAATGAAACCCTTGAGAAGGTGCAGAGGCTAAGCACACTTGCTTCAGAGTGTGGCTTAACCATGTCGCAGTTTGCCTTGGCTTGGTGCTTGCGTCATCAGAATGTTGCCAGCGTTATCATTGGCGCCACCAAAGTTGGCCAAATTGATGAGAACGTTAAAGCTGCTGGAGTCAAACTAAGCTCAGAAATTCTCGAAAAAGTCGAAGTAATCCTCGGGGCGGCCACCGTCGCTAGAGCTTAGCAATTTCAGGCTATTTGACGGTAGGGTTAAATGTGCTGTCATTGGGCACATTGCTGATGTCACCGGTGGAGAAATATGAAAAAGTTCCCTGAGCGCACCTCAGCCTTACTACTGAGCCTATCGCTGGCCTTGCAGGTACTGAGCCCCTTAGCAATTCTTCAGCCTGCTTATGCGGTTGAATCTGAAGCTGGGTCGAGTGCTAGTTCGGGCTTGCCATCAGAGGTTACTGGTATCGAGCCAGTGAAGACAGAAACGCCAGCTGCTAGCGATACTGCAACTGCTGCTAGTTCCGCTGCTTCTAATACTGCTACTTCAGCAACTACATCTACGTCTGCAACGGCAGCCCCAGCGCCAGCAAATGAGTCTTACGCCGATCCTGTGATTGTACGGCCGGTTATTGACCTTCCTCACGTTAAAGAGGCAGCGGCAGCCGCTGCCCAGTCCGCTGCCCATTCCTCTGCCCATTCCACTGCGCCAACGGGCTTAGCTGGAAGCGCTTCTAAAGCAGCAGCAGTTACTCCGGCAGTCAAAGCCATTCAGGCCCAGGCCACAACCACTAAACTCTATGGTCGCATTGAGCAAATTACCAGCGGCAACGGTGCCAACTTTCCTATAATCCTCAAGGCGATGACGCCCCAGTTAGATAATTCACTAGCGAAGAAGCCTCTCAGTGGTGCTGCTACCGATGTAAGTATGTTCTCTGGCACTATAGCAAAAAGCTTCCCCTCAGATTATCGTGGAAATTGGGGTGGTGACCTGACAGTATGGCGAGTTGAACAAGATCCAATTTGCTACAAGATTGATCCTGAAGAAGCCTCGAAAGTCTTGAAGATCTTCAAAACTGGCGCCAAAGGATCGACCAATTTTATGTTTGCGCAAGATACCCGGGGCGGAATAGTTTTGGCACCAGCCAAAGTAATGTTCTCTGTACCGGGAAAAGATATTGGTGCCGACCAGCAGATGGCCCAAATGATGGGAGGCCAGAGCTTCGCCAATATGGGCCCCATGGGCCAAATGATGCAGCAAATGGCACAGAGCATGCCCGTTCCTGTAATCTTTTCTTTTGGCGATATTCAATCAAGTCAGTATGCTAAAGGTTTGTCCGGCAACGAGTTTGTTCAACGTACACTGAAAAACCAAGTGCGGCAGCTTGCTCCTAATGTGCTTGAACAGCAGATTGTGGCTGAATGTAATGAAATTATGCGCTCTACCGGTCAGCCAAGAAAACGCTACGAAGAATCTGTTTTGCGTTTCACTAAAGTCAATAGTCAGCAAATGTATGTGCAAGCAGCGCAAGTTGTTTTTGGCCAAGACCGTAAGTTCCAGCAGAAAATAGTTATGTACGGATATGTGACAAAAGGTCAGGTAGCTAATACCAATCCTTACTCTGGTATGATGCAGATGATGCAACCGGGCCAATCTGGCCAGAGCCAATTTCCGAGCTTGCAACCTGGACAAAATCCCTTTGGTGGCGGCGGAAATCCTTTTGGTGGAGGCATGCCGCAGTTCCCACCAGGGTCCAATCCGTTTCAGGGCTTATTTGGCCAATAGAAAAATAAATCGCAATAGAATTTTAACGGACACGATCAGATGAACACTTCTTCCGCCAGCGACCTCGATACATTAGCTGATTTTGTCACTAACATGATTATTCAGCACGATTATCCAGGTTTTGAGCCACGCTCTTTCCGCATTGGCCTCACCGAGCAACTACTAAAATCAAGTGCCCGACTTTATGCCGATGCTTTAGATCATCCTAGTGTCTATGTTCGCTTGACCGCATTACGATGGTTTCAAGAAAAACCTGGTGCAATTAAACCCTACTTGAAGCCAATTCTAGGTTTGCTTTCGAACTCTGACGAGTGGGTGCGCATGGAAGCGACTATTACTTTAGAACGCTATCAACATCCGTCACTGCCAATTGCTCTAGCTATAACCGTGCAACTTGAAGATCAGTATCCATTGGTGCGCAGAGAAGCGGCCAAAGCTCTTGGTAAGATGCTGGCCAAGATAAAAGAGAGCACCAATTCAAAGAACGCTGCCAAGAACGCAGAGCGTGATCTTGAGTTAGCACCAATCGTAGAAAGTCTTAAAAATGCCTTGCGTGATGACGAAGACGCTCAGGTGCGGCAGAAAGCCGAGAAGGCCTTGCGCAAGTCTGGAGCCTACGCTGGTTAAGTCAGCTTTATGTTATTGATTGATTGCAGAAGTTCGTTTGATTTGGCGACAAAATCGCACTCATTGGTGAGTTTGGTGTACAAACCGTACTCATAGTATTGCTCAAGAAAATTCAAGTCGTATCTCAAGATCTTAAGTAAGTCATCAACTATTACTTCAGAGGCCCCTAGAAGCTCTTCTAAGGCATTTGAGCGGGCTAATAGCTCACCAGCCAGGGCGACGATAGCCTGGGTCTTCTGCTCATGCCTTGTGGTGCCATCCCCATAGGCGTTGGCTAGACTCTGGTGCATTGAGGCGGCGCAACTAACTAAATTGGCGGCAAATTGATGAAAGTAGGTGCGGATCATTTTTTCTTCAAGGGTGACGCGTTTCTCGGTGAGGCGAGAAATGATTTCGTTAATCTTGGTGGTCAAGGCCAAGCAGTGATCAAGCACTGTGATTATGCCCTTGACACGTTCTTCTTCTTCTATGTTATGCAGCATATTTTGATCTTCTTTTGCAGCCCAATTCGTTTAATACTTTAGTGTACCCGCAACCTTTATAGAAGAGACCATAGTAGAAGAGACCGCCTCGATTGGAGGCGGTCTCTTCTGTTTGAATTTGAAACTGACTAGCAGTCTCTATGTTGATGAAGATGGGGTAGAAACGGCTCCGATGGCGGAGTAGTTTTCAGAGACTTCCATGGTGCTGACTGAAAGGTGGGCCCCACCTTGCTGCCTTCTGAAATTATCGAGATACCGGCGAAGAGCTTCTCTTATCAGATCGGATCTAGTGCGGTGCTCGCACTGAGCGATGAAATCTACTTGCTCTAGCATGGCAGGAGGCAGTGCAATTAGGACCTTTTTGGGCATATTCGGTTCCTCGGGGATATCTGTCTGGCGACAAGGGGGGCTTATTGGGGCGCGAAGGTACACCTCAAGCAAACTGCACTCTGGCGCAGAGGTCTTGAGACGAAGTCGTTCCTATAGTTCTGAGTCCGTTTTTTTTGTCTACGGTCTTAACAATAGGTAACTGCTTTTGGGTGGTTAGTTGGATTTATCAACCACCTTCAACATGTATTCAATTTACACATGAAAGTCGATATCGTAAAGGTCTAAAAGGGGCATAAATACCCAATTTCATCGAAGAGCACATAAAAGGATTTTCCGAAAGGCGCAATGGCAAGCACGGTAACCGTCTTCAAGGATCGGCCTGAAAACGGTATAGATACTAGGATCCACAAGGACATATACACCTATTGCATTGCCGAAAATTTGTGCTAGGCACTTTCTGCTTTTCGCTGAAAAATGAATCAAGTTGACTGTTCATGCGGGTTTGAGTCTTTGCTGTTTCGAGTTTATCTGGCCGGTTTTGGTAGGGCTTAGTGTCTTGCGTACTAGTGATATTTATACTATGTCTACAAGGTAAGCCAGACGGCATCTAGTTATCATTAAATGGTATCACTGTTGATACCATGGTTGTATATCTGTACCCGGGGACCCTGACCGGTGTCCTCAATTGCATGATGAAGCAAGTGTTCATGCCGATTCTGGCGGCCATAGACTGCCAGTGGGGTACTACTTGCTGGGTTATCTACAGGTTTTGCACCGATCGCATATATTGCCCTGCTACAAAAAAGTCAATTTTTTTTTGCTGCCTTAATCACAATGAGCAATGTTTGACGAAAGGCGCAGAGGTACTAGATTTTTAACAGCAAAATCGAGTTAGATATAAGACTTAGATTCACATTTGCCACAATTTTGCTGGTTACCGTTAACAATTTTAGATTCATTTGGGGAGAGCTATGCTCATTGCAAGTTGGAATGTCAACTCCATAACTGTTAGATTGCCTCATCTTTTAGATTGGCTCAAAAGCATGTCCCCGGATCATGTCTGTTTGCAAGAGCTGAAAACCATTGAAGAGAAATTTCCTTTTGAGCAGCTTGCTGAAATCGGTTATAGCGCTCATGTTGTTGGTGAGAAAACTTACAATGGTGTGGCCATACTTTCAAAAAGTACGACTGAATGTGTAAGCAAATTTTTGCCGGGCTCACCAGAGCCCCTTCAAAGTCGTTTGATAGAGGTTTGTGTCAATGGTGTGTACATTCTCAACTTATACGTGCCAAACGGCTCAGAAGTCGGGTCAGCTAAGTACGAATATAAGTTGGCCTGGTTTAAGGCGCTGATCTCTTATATAGAAGAGCGCCATGTCAAAAATGGTGTTGTTTCAGACAAGTTAGTTATTTGTGGTGATTTCAATATAGCTCCCGACGATCGCGATGTTCATGATCCAGCCGAATGGGTGGGGCAAGTCTTGGTCAGTGAAGCCGAGCGTGACTGTTTCCGCCAGCTTACTAATCTAGGCCTGATTGATAGTTTCAGAGAATTTGAGCAGGGTTCTGGTCATTTCTCTTGGTGGGATTACCGCATGATGGCATTTCGCCGCAAACGCGGTATGCGCATTGACCATATTCTTGTGTCGCCACCATTAAAAGAGGCGCTGAAACGCTCATGGATAGACGTTGAGCCCAGAAAACTAGAAAAGCCGTCGGACCATGCACCCGTAATTGCTGAATTCGAAATATAGACGAAAAAGTCTAAGCTTTCTCTTTGACAGGCTTGTCATATTTGAAGAGAATGTCTTGAACAGCCACTTCTGACAATCCCGGGAATTTGCCGTCAATAATTTGATCTGCTAATTTACTGGCAGCTTTGAAGTAACTATCAGAAGGTCTTTCACCGGTAAGTTTGCAGCGCAAATCTTGACAGAGAATGTCAGCAGCTGCCTCAATCACAGAATTCTTTTCGTTGTGGGCCCACAATGCCGTTACCAAAATGATAATTGCATCTTGTGCTCTTTGCGACATCTCGGCAATGCGGCATTGTCTATCTGCCAACTTAAGTTGGTGCTTGACCATTGCCTGACTTAGCTCGAGGGGTGTGTCTGAAAGAAACTCAAGTGCAAAATCTACATGGGCCTTCAGTTCTTGCGACATTCCAGGAATTTCGTGAGAGTCGACGCCTTCTAGCTGCTTGCCCATCCACCAGAATGCGTAGGGCACTAATTCATTGCGCAAGGCAAATCCGTGCAGAGGGTTCATTGGATTGAATTTCTTCAGCCCAGCGCGAGGAATGGCTTTGCCGATTGGTTCAAAGTAAGTGACGCCGTGTTGTTTAGCCAATGATTTGAAGAAAGCCATTCCAAGCATCTCGCCCTCGCCCTCGTAAATACAGGGAGCAAGGAAGTCGTGAATGTTATCACCCAGTAAATGCCCAGCTAAAAACGAGCGTCCACCATGAGTCTTCATAAATAACTCTATGGCACATTCTTTCTCGGCCTCAGAGCCGAAGATTTTAGCAATGATACATTCGAGTTCGCCACGGTAACCTTGGTCTAACAGCCAAGAACCCCAAGCTACTAAAGCGTCCGCTCCGCAGATTAAAGCAGCTGCTCGCGCAATTCTACGTTTGACCAGTTCTCTGGTTTCAATGGCGTTGCCATATGTGTCGCGGAATTTGGCCCAAGGAAGCATGTTGGCTAGCATAATGCGCATTACGCCAGAGGCTGTAGCACAGAGCGCAAGACGTCCCATGTTTAGTCCGTGGTAGGCAACAGTTAGGCCATCACCAGTGGTCGGAACTAAGAGATTCTCTTTTGGAACCTTGAAGTTTTTGAACTTCAGTCCATTGTTAAAGGCATGCTTGAGGGCATGCAACTTGTAAGGAATGATTTGGAATTCGTCGTTTTCTTCTTTCGGTAAATCAGCAATGAGTGCCGCTGGTTTGCCGTCGACTAGACAGACGAGTCCTATAGTTCGACCGGCTATGGCGTTTGTAATGAAAAGCTTCTCGCCATTGACCACATAGTGATCACCATCTAATTCTGCCTTGGTTTTAAGGGCAGTCAAGTCAGACCCGGCCTGGGGTTCTGTCAGGGCAAAGGCAGAGAGAGCCTCACCACTGGCTAGTTTAGGCAACAGCCTCTGTCTTTGCTCTTCGCTGCCAAAGTAACGCACGGGATCAACAGCGCCAATACAGCCGTGCACAGAAGCCAATCCAGCAGCTGTCGGTTCAATTGAGGCTACTTGAGTGAGGAACGTCATGAACTGGCGCGCTGTGCCGCCCTGTCCGCCGTACTTTTGTTCAATCAGCATGCCCCAATAACCAGCCTTGGCAAGTTCATCAAGAACTGCTTTGCTGATCTTGCCATCGCCGTCAAGCATGGTGCCGTTCTTTTTATGGCGCGCCAATACTTCTAGGGATTTTTTCATGGCAGGCAAATTCATTGATTCGCCATTTAGCTTTGGGGTCGAGAATAATTCGACCGGTACTTTTGCTTCCCAGATAGCCCTGTGCACCGGGCTATTCGACGTTTTGTATTGCTCGGCGAAGAATGAATCTACCTCGTCGTCGGTGCGGTCAACGGCACCTGTACGTTTCGCTTCTTCTTCTGTTTTTCCGGCCAACTGCATGGCTGTCTCGGCAAAACTAGCGTCTTTTGAGTCGTCTTTAACTGATGTCATTGTTCAATTCCAGTAGTAAAGCAATATTATAAATCATTCAGATCTTAGCCCATATACGAGCTTCAGTTGCCATCGCAAAGATTAATCGCAATTGGAGTTGCGCTGCTTTCAGATATAGTCACCTTAATTGGCGTACCTCGCATCACACTAATCAGTTCGTTTCCGGCTAATCTTCTACGCCAGCCAAAAGTAAGGGGGTTTTGTCCTTCGTCGCCAGTCATATTGTCGCTGTCGGCGGTTGCCAAATGGCTCTCGGCTGGGGCGATGTCACGACCTATTTTGACTAGTCCTTGTAGTTCGTCTCTGGTGGCAATTAGCTCTGGTGCAATTTCTAAGTCAAGTGCTCTGATTTTGAGCACGGTGTAAAGCACATCGGCAATTAGTACGTCGGCTTTTGAAGGGGCTCGACCCGATGGCCATTGCGGACAATCCTTGTCGGCAATTTGGTTAGCTTCTTCGATTACTTTTACGACCTTCCGTCCCCAATGCGACAGTTGATCCGAGCGAATGCCACGAATGCGCTGAATGTCTTCAATCGATGAAGGCGGTTTTTTTGCCAGCTCAAGCATGATGTTATCGTTTATTACTGAACGAGCTGGTCTATCTGTGCGCTTAGCCTCTGCCTCTCGCCATAAACAGACTGCTTGCAGTACAGCCAATTTTCGGCGATTTAGGCCTTGTGCACCCTTTACTCTTAAGAATTCACGACCGCTTTCTTTTATGTAGTAGTTGTCTTGCTCGTAGTGTTTACACTCCTCAATAACCCAGTCAAGTCGCTTGCGGCTTTCGAGTTCGCTTTGCAGCCGTTGGTAGAGTGGAATCAAATGCAAAGCGTCATCGATGGCATACTCAATTTGTGAGCGGCTTAGGGGGCGGGCCTGCCAGTCTGTAAAAGATTCTGTTTTGGAGAGGTTTAGGTCAAATAGCGCAGCTAGAAGCTTGCCGTAGCCTGCCGGGTAGCCTAGGCCAAGAAAACCAGCGGCAATTTGTGTGTCGAAAATGTTTTTTGGTATTAGACCGGAGCGCTGGAAAATGATCGTCAAATCTTGGGAGGCTGCATGCAAGACTTTTATAATTCGGCTGTCTGCAACAGTTTTCCAGAGAAGCTGTAGGTCTTTAAGTTCAATCGGGTCAACCAGGAAGACTTTATCTTGAACAGCTATTTGCACAAGACAAATAATAGGAAAGTATGTGCGTTCTGGGATGAACTCAAGGTCAAGGCCAAATACACCCGCTTCTTCAATTAACGCCACAACTTCTTCTAAGTCTTTTGGGGCAGTAATTAGGGCAGTATTTGATCTTGAAGAATTTGTTTTTGGGTTTTCCATTACTTACATTTTCCTTCTTAGATGATTGCGGCACCAGGCTAGTGAACCCGGTCGCCCCATAATTATGCTGGTGTTGTGAAGCAAGTCGGGAAGCGCAAAGAGCAGTTGGTCAAAGTCCATGCCTCCGACTTCTAGACCAGCTCCCAGTGCAATTGCCGCCGGCCCTGCCGTGTCCCAAGTTTTTAGCTTACACGAAAGATGAGCGAAGACGTCGGCTTCTCTTTCTAGTATTCGTGCCACTTTGAGACCGATGCTGCCGACTTTTACTATGTCGACAACGGCTAGTTGCTCGATCCAATTGTGTTGCTTGCGATCCCGTGAACCCATCGCCAGGCGCGCATTGGCTGTAATATCTAGGGCCTCTAAATTTTCAATCTGCTCAATTGTATTGCCGCGGCGCTTGAAAGCTCCGAAGTTTGGTCCACCAAAATAAAGTTTGTTCGTGTGTGGCTCGTAGACCCAACCAAACACTGGATGCATATCGATTATTAAGCCAATCATGACACAGTATTGGCCGTCGCCCAAAATATAGTTCTGCGTGCCATCGATAGGATCTATCATCCAAACGCGGGTATGAGCGGTTATATGCTTGAGTGAGTGCTTGGGTGAATGTATGTCTTCGTCGTCTTCTTCTGAAATCACACAATCGGAAGGAAAGCGCTCTTTGATGGCCGTAGTGATTAGTTTAGACAAGGCTCTATCGGCGCTAGTAACTTTGTCGTCTAAAGTCACCTTATATGAAATGTCCACGCCTTCGCGCATAGATAGAGCTAACTCACCAGCTTGTTGAGCTAGACGACCTATTGTTTCGATATCTTCATTGGAAAGAGGCAAGAAGCTCAAAAGTCTAGCCGGTGTACATTTGGCACCCAAACTCTTCGGCTAACTTGTTGTCTAGCAAATCAGCCACATAAGCCACATGCCAGACCAGATCGTCAAGTTCCTCTTGAACGAGACCAAATGTAGGCCTCTGCGCCACAACTAAGGCTAGATCTTCATGGGTTGATATGGCACAACTTGAAAGGGTGCCGTTTAGATCAAGGAGTCGACGATAGAACTGTTCTAAGTTTTCCTTGGGCAAATGGACCAATGGGGAAGTGAGGCGCAAAATTGCTCCTTGGGGTCCGTCTTGGACAAAGATGAAAACTTTTGCACTGCCTTCCATTAGCCACCAGCCGAGACCGCTGGCATCACTAAGCATATGGTCGCTGGGGTTGAGGCCACGTCTTTGAAAATAAGCCTCGACCATTGCCTTCGCTTCAAGCGAAAGTCCATGGCTTACTTTTTGTGCGCCAAATATTCCCATCAGTTCTTCTCCATGACCATACTGTTGCAAGTTGCAGTTTGTTGCGATGGTTTTTCCATCACGAATCACTCAGTATACAAAACAGAGCCTTTCTTCGGCATTATTAAATGCGGTTAAGGCCAAAACATTCGGCTCTCAGGGCTGCTCGGGGTTGAAGATGTTGGACCATGCTAGTATTGTTATCTAGTTGAATCTAGACAAACCGCTTTCCCGAGTAGCGCAGCGGTAGCGCAGTTGACTGTTAATCAATTGTTGAGGGCCGCTTTTGATTTCTAAACTCGATGAAACTTTAGTATGTGAATACTTTGTTTTTGACTCTTACTTTTCTGCTGCTGTTGCTTTCTTTTCTTTGAGAACTTTCATTGCTTTGGCTAATTTGATTATTACCAATGGCATCACGATAATTCCCGCAAATACAATACCCATCAAAATGAAATTGTCGTCCATGTCGCACTCCTTAGTTTTTAGCGCTTGGTTAAAGTTGAAGAATTACCAAGATACTTCAGACTTATTATAGTATTGCCCAATGGCTGAGATGAAATAAATCCTTAATTTGTAAGAAGAAAAGCAATTATCAGATGTCAATCCGGCAATGTTGACTTCCACAAATCTTCTTTGCAAGGCTCAAGGGAGTCTACTTTCCACTGGTGGTCTTCCGAAATCATCTTAGCCAGGTAGATTTCAGGTTTGTCGAAGAGATACTTACCGTTTATATAAAAAGTAATCTCCGAGCTCTTTATCACTCCCACCTTAAGGGCCGACGGTTCGATGGCGTCGGCTTTGAAGTCTTCCTTAAAATGTGGATCGCTGCTGTATTTCTCTTTGAAGCGCTCTGGATCTTCCCGCTTTTGGGCCGCGATACTGAGGTTTTTGTAGGCTAGCTCTAAAGTCGTGCTACCTGGCGTACGTGAGCGGAAAAGATTGCCCAAGAACTCCTCTAACTTCTGCCTGGCTGGGGTGATGTTGTTATCACTGCGCTCGGCAAAATCGCCTTCTTCTATTTGTAGCGAATTATTTGGACCTCTGTGACCAGAAATATGCCAAATAGCTCCTGGTTTCTGGTCTGACCTGTCGGCTTGACCAAGGTGCCCTTCGAGGTTGAAATCCGTGAGCAATACTTTTAGGGGTTCTTTTGCTTTGTTTGGCATCAAGTACATTAAGCCTGGCAACTCTTGACCGCTTTCGCTGTCATGAGTAGGGGCTCGCAAATAAAGCAATACACCTTCATAGGTTTTGGTCAGAGAGAATGGGTTATCGTTACCCATTTTATTGGCAGTCATTACGATTCCGGTTATAAGCCCAGGTATCACTACAAGACCAAGCACAGAGAAAATCACTTTCTTGTTTAGGTATTTGGCAAAATCTATATTGATTTTGCCTTTCTTTTTCTTCTCAACTACGGCCGGTTTGCGAACTCCCGTGCTGCGGCCAGTGGACCGCCCTGAAGCACCAGCGTCTATGCCTGTGCTGCGCCCAGTACTTCTTCCCGTACTCTTTCCTGTACTTCTTCCGGTGCTGCGATTGTCTTCTCTGCTTGAGGTGCTAGAGCTAGTTTTTCGTCCGCTTCTAGTGGTTGCGCCAGGTTTCTTATGTTGGTCTGGCCCAGAAACAAATGGAGCGCTACTGCGATCTCTGCGTTCCGGTGCCATCGTTGGCGAGGGATCGTTGCCAAATAAACCACCAGAGAGATCAAAATCTTCAATTTCAACTGATGAGGTGTCGCTCTGCGGATTGGGATTAAATCCCATGGAGGGCGGTGCGCTAATCAAGCTAGGAACACTGCCAGTTTCAAACTGAGTGCTAATGCATTGCTCTAGGGCATCTCTCATCTCTTGCATAGTTTGATAGCGCTGTTCCGGCTTCTTTGCCAGAGCCTTAAATGTAATGCGCTCAAGCTGCTCTGGAATACGCAGATCTGGCCTAACTTTATTGAAGGGCTCAGGCATCTGTGAGACATGCATTTTCATAGTGGCATATATGGTGTCACCCATTAAGGGCGGGAAACCAGTCAAAGTTTCATATAGAACTGCACCCATCGAATATATGTCAGAGCGGCTATCTAGATTGAGTCCAAGGCATTGCTCTGGACTCATATAAATCGGACTGCCAAAAATCTCCCCAGTTTGGGTAAGGTTTTGCGGGGTTTTGCCGGAAGCCGTAGTTAATTTGGCAATACCAAAGTCAACTACTTTGACAAAGTCGCGACGACCTTCAACTTCCACCAGCATAATATTTGAAGATTTGAGATCGCGGTGAATTACGCCCTTTTGATGGGCATGCTCTAAAGCCTCTGTGGCCGAAATAAAGATGGGAATGGCCCGTTGATAGGCAATATAGTTTTCTGCCTTGACGACATCTGAGAGACTTTGACCTTCCAAAAAGTCCATGACTATGTAGGGTTGGCCAGTGGCTACAACTCCGCAGTCGTAAACGGTGATTACGTGAGGGTGCTGCAGGTGCGAAGCCGCTTGAGCCTCTTGCTGAAAGCGCTTGATACTGAGTTGGTCTGTGACATGCTGAGTTTGCAGCATTTTGATCGCGACAGTGCGATCCATCATTTCATGCAGACCCTTGTAGACAATGCTCATTCCGCCGCGACCTACTTCAGACAAGACACGGTAGCGGTCGTTGAGTATGGTGCCTAATAGCTCATCTTTTTGCACAAACATGAGCATGCTCTTGTCATGCGGGCAAACAGCTTGCGTGGGCGGAAATTCGCGCTTGCAGACAGTGCAGACTTTCTTCTTGGTTGGTTGAATTGGATCTTCGAAAGTCATGGTGCTATTTTGACAAAAGTGATATCAGGAAAAGTAATTAGGCCTTACTCACCCCAATAATAGCAAGGAAGAAATTATCTGGGGCTTATTCTCACTTGCATGTTGCCACTTTCAAATCTAAAACTAGAGCTTCTGCTGCTTTTCTCCCCGATATTAAAGCGCCGTTGATTGAAGCATTTTCGCGGAAGTCGCCACACACATAGAGGCCGTCATCGAGTCGAACCGGGCGTGACTGCAACCAGGGCGGCGCTTGATTTGGTAGGGCATTGGCAATACGATAACTCTTCAAGTGTTGCCAGCTATCGACTTGGTCGCCAAACCAAGCTTTAGCTTGCCTTATTACATCTTCAATCAAATGCTCGTTGTCTGATTGGTGACCGAGAACGGTAACTGATATTAGATGTTTTCCGGCCGGGGCATAGTCTTTAGCTACGTTTGTGATCACGGCCATGTTATTAATTGGTCCGCTATCTGAGCCATTTAGCACCAGTACAGGCTCAGCTACTGGCGCTTGATCGGCTGAAAAATAAAGACAAGTGGCCATATTCGAGGGCGGGGCATCTACAGCAGGACTTAGATTGCTAGCGTTTTCTCCGTCAGTCGCTATGACAATAGCGCGGCCCATGAGCGTCTCTCCATTGGCTAGAGTGACTAGCGATTTAACCGGATCGATACTGGCAACCCGGCAATTGAGTCTGATTGAGTCTTTGGGTAGCGCCAAGGCCAATTGTTCCGCTATTTTGCCCATTCCTCCGCTGGGAATCATCACCTGACCCTCTGCCATCATCTTATATATGAACTCAAACATGCGGTTCGAGCCAGAAAGAGTATTGTCAAGGGTGATGCCGCCGAAAAAAGGCTTGAAGAAGCGATTGATCATGCTCTCACTGAAGCCCGCGTCTCTTAGGGCCTGCAGGATGGTTTTATCTGGTTGAGAAAAGATCTCTTCAATGGTTGATGCCATTACTTTTGTTAGTGAAGCTACATTCGATACCATCATCGATAAGAAGGTCGATGGATTCTTAAATGGGTCGCTAAGGCGAATAAAATACTTTCCGTCATTGATTAATGCCCCAGCCAAAAATGGCTTCAGATCGAGGCCTTTGTAGTCGAGGGTGCGAGCGGCTTCCGGATATGCAGTGAGCAGAACTTGGAAGCCCCGATCGAGGGTGTAACCATCTATATAGTCACTGCGCACTCTGCCGCCAAAAGAATCAGCCGCCTCGACTATCAAAAAGGAGAATCCCCGACTAGCCAATTGCTTAGCACAAGACAGTCCGGCTAGGCCAGAGCCAATGATAATGGCGTCGTAAATTGGCTCCACTACTCTCCTCTTCTTCCTTTATTCATTCATTTAGTTTGCTCTAATTCAGCCATTATCTCAATTGTGTTGCCAGAAGGATCATCAACATAAACAGAGCGTGTGCCATCGCGGTGGGTCTTCAAAGTACCAAATTCTTCAGCTTTAGCACTAACGAATGCTATATGAGCTGGATGCTGCTCCGGTATGACAAAGGCCAGTTTAATATTGCCAAAGCGGAGAAATGCCCAGGTATCATCTTGATACTCTACTTCGCACTTAAAGGTGCTGAGATACCATTCAACAGTGGCCTTAAGCGAGTCTTTGTTTTTTACAGGAATAGCGATGTGGTCGATTGGGTCTAACATTTTTCTTGGCCTTAGGTGAGAGCAGTGCGAACACTCCATAGATCTTGGAAGCAGCGCTTGACGAGAGTAGAGCGCAGGTATGCCACGCCTTCACTGCCGCCCGTACCGCGCTTGAAGCCGATGATGCGCTCAACCACTGTGACGTGGTGCGTCCGCCAAAGAGCAATCAACTCATCTATGTCCACTAGGGTCTCAGCCAGGTCATGCAATTCACCTAGTTGTTCTTCTTGATAGAGGCGACAAAGCTCAAGAACTCTTTCTTCAGCAAATTTGCCATTTTCATCTGGGTCACCGGCTGGAGGCATTGTTAGGGTAAAACCTTGCCTACGCAACAGGGCATAAAAGCAATCTTTAAGGCTTGGTGCTTCAAATCGTTTTGTCAACTCAGCAAAAGCAACGCTGTCAGTTTTAAAGTGCATAAGCATTCTCTCTTCTTTCAGGCCAGCCATAAATTCAATTTCGCGAAACTGCGATGACTGAAAGCCAGAGGCTGGGTTGAGCTTATGCCTGAAGCCGAGGAAGTCTACTGGTGACATAGTCTCAAGAATGTGAATTTGCTGCACGAGTAACCGCATAATGGCCACAGCTCGACGCATGAAATGAGTGGCTTTGCGCACTCGGTCTTCGGCCATTAGTTCCACAACTAAATCAAGCTCGTGAATGACAAGCTTGAACCAAAGCTCATAGGTCTGGTGGATGATAATAAAAAGTGGCTCATCGTGGTGGGCTGGCTCGGACTGACAAACTTGAAGAGTTTTTAGTTGCTCAACCATCAAATAGCTGTTGTAATCAAGCGAGCTGTGGCCGCCGCTAGTTATGCCACCATATTGGGCTGACTGTTTGCTGTCCATTTCTTACTTTTGCTCTCCACTTTCATTTATGTCGGAATCTTTGACCTGGAGCGAATCTTGCTTTTCTGGTACGAGATCTGGTGTTTCTGCTTTCGCTTGCTCTGGCTTCAGCTCTTCTGGGACTTTTTCTGATTTCTTGTTTGATTTTGCGCTTGTCTTTTCGTCTGCTTTCTCTTTGTTTTGTTCTTTCGTCTCTTTGGGCTTGCCGAATTTCTTCTTGGTGTCTTTCTTCTTGTCTTTGTCTTTGCTTTTGCCTTTGCTCTTGCCTAGTCGCTGTGCTACCGCCCCCGGTGCCAACCCTAGGTAGGCAGCGCGGTCTAGCTCACCACCTTCAGCCAGTTTCAAGAAGGTATCGGGTTTGTGATTAGAATATTGAAAGGCCAGACGCGAGTTGATCATTATCTTCTTGGCCTTTTTCACCAGTGCTTCATAGCGAACTCCCAGGGTTTCGACTGTAATGCCTTGCTGGTCTACGTGAAATAATTTGTATTCGCAGGGATAAATATCAACAGGAGGGCAGGAAACATACCAGATGCTGCGCTCTCTTTGAATTTTGTTGATAGGCACGTGACCACTTATGGCCAACCTAACATCCAGGCAAGCACCGAGAATTTCCCGAGCTGAAGCCCCCTGCAGCAAAGTGTATTCCTCAAATGGTGGTCCACCATCATAAGGTGGGGGCGCTAGCAGGGGATGATGACTGACGACGATGGTCAATTTGCCTTTGTTGCTATTCAAATCTTGCTTGAGCCAATTCATCTGAGCAGTGCTCAAATCGCCTGTTTCGCTGTTGGCCTTGGCCGTATCTAGACCAACCAGATGTACTCCAGGAACTGGATCAGTGGACCAATAAGAGCTACCACTGGTTAGCCCCTTGCCTTTGAAGTCAGGTCCGTAGGTGACCATCCTCTCAATTGCTGGCGGTCCACTAACGTCCCATTCTCCAAGAACGAAATACCATGGGCAATTGAGTACTGCCACTATGTCAATGAAAAGTTGCCAGAAAGTTTCGTCTCGACCAGGAGTTTCTACTTGATCGCCACAAAAAATAACAAAATCGACTTTCTGCTCGTTGATTGACTTGACTACATCCTGCAAGAAAAGCTGACTTTCTTGTAGCAATTTAAGACTGTCTGGCAATCCATGCGAAAGATGACTGTCAGAGACCACTGCAAATGAAAAAGGGGCAAAGTCAAAGCCAGCTGCTTGCGCTGGTTTTAGCATGCCTAGTTGGCCAAGGCAGGTTAAGGCGCCAAGACCGGCGAGAAAATGACGTCGACTTAGTAACTCGGTGTGATCATCCTCAACCATAGAGTGCTCCCGATAGATAGCAAGAGCAATCACGTATCACTTATCGCGATGCTCCATTCATCGCTTAGTTTACCTAAAATCAGGCTGTCTATTCCCTTTCTACTTTCGGATCAGGCTGAGAAGTTCGGCACGTAAAGTTGCATCTTTCTTATATAAGCCACGTGCATCAGTGGTAATTGTCGTGCTGCCGGGTTTTTTGATGCCGCGGCGGCTCATGCACGAATGTTCGGCTTCGATCATGACGAAAACGGCTAATGGGTCAAGTCTATCTTCTATGGCTTGGGCAACTTGAGCAGTTAGTCGCTCTTGTACCTGAAGACGCCGAGAAGCTATCTCTACAACCCTAGCTAGTTTCGATAAGCCAGTAATGCGCCCATCTCTGGGCAGGTAGGCCACATGTACGAGCCCGTGGAAAGGCAATAGGTGGTGCTCGCAAGTGCTGTCAAAAGTGAGGTCTTTGACCAGGACTAGCCCAGCCTCTTTCTCAAAAAATTCACAAGTAATTTGGTCCGCAGGATCGAGATATGTCGCCGATGATAGTTCAGCCATCATCCTGGCAACTCGATTGGGGGTTTGCTGCAGGCCTTCGCGATCTAAATCTTCACCGATTGCTCGCAAAATCAACTTTACGCCTTGTTCAAGCAAATCGATATTGACTTGAGGTGGCACCAAATTAGGTATGGGCTGAAAGTTACCTTTACAAATCGCTTCAGAATTCATGGTTTACTCAAGTAAAAAGAGGACAAAAATCATCGTGTATAGCTAAATGAAGAGCAATTTAAGGCCCCAGAACGCCGTCACTTCTTTTGACAACCGTTGATTGCCTAGTATATCGCTTATACTCTAAATCTTTCAATTTTCAGCGTTTTCATGAAGGAGAGCCGATGACCGCCGCAACTGTAATGCAACTGGACATCCGTCAAATTAGAGAGTTGATTCCCCATCGTTATCCCTTCCTCTTAATCGACCGAGTTACTGAAGTTGACCCTGGCGTGCGTGCGAAGGGCTTTAAAAACTTGACAGTCAATGAAGAATTCTTTCAAGGGCATTTTCCTGCCGAACCGATTATGCCTGGCGTCTTGATGGTTGAAGCCTTAGCACAGTTGGGCTGCTTAACCATGCTACTGAAGCCGGAAATGAAAGGTAATCTTGGTGTCTTTACCGGTATTGACGGAGTAAAATTCCGCACAATGGTCGTACCCGGTGACAAATTAGATCTTGAGGTAGAGCTTCTCAAGATGAAAGGACCAGTAGGCAGAATGAGAGGAATTGCGCGCGTCGGCGACAAAATTGCCTGTGAGGGCGAAATTGGATTCGCTATGGTCAAGCGGTAAGTTTGTTCATTTATTTGCTTATATATAGGTAGGGAAACAATGTCTATTCATCCCACTGCCATTATTGGCGATGGAGCGAAAATCGACGATAGCGTCGAGATTGCACCATATGCGGTTATTGGCCCAAATGTGGTTGTAAAGGCCGGCACTAAGATTGGTGCGCACGCAATTATTGACGGCCACACCACCATTGGTGAGAACTGCAATATATTTCCAGGGGCATCCATTGGACTACAGCCTCAAGACTTGAGCTATAAGGATGAGCCAACTGGTGTAATTATGGGCGATCGTGTCACTGTGCGCGAGTATGCCACCATTCACAGAGGTACGGCTGATCGCTTCACCAGGGTTGGTGACGATTGCTTCCTTATGAATTATTCGCACATTGCTCACGATTGCCAAATTGGCAATGGTGCAATTTTTGCCAACGGTGCCACCCTTGCTGGTCATGTTGTGGTAGGGGAACGGGTTGTTATTGCTGGATCTGTAGTGGTGCACCAGTTTGTTCGCATTGGCCGGTACGCCATGATATCTGGTGCCACTGGCACAAGAATGGATATTCCACCGTTCACTATGTGCGACAAGCGTCCACTGGCAGTAACTGGCTTAAATCTAGTGGGCTTAAGAAGAGGAAAAGTTGGGCCTGAGATACGTAATACCATCAAACAAGCATATAAATTGATATATCGCTCGGGTCTAAATACTACCCAAGCATTGGCTCGAATTGAAGACGAAATTGTCCAGTCTTCTGAAATCAAAGAAATTGTCGAGTTTTTCCGCAGCACTAAGCGCGGTGTAATTCGTGGTGCCTTTACTGCCGATGGTGGCATTGCTTCTGTTGTGGATGATGAGTAAATGCATGAAGGCTCCCCGTGACTGAAAAATTGACTGAAAAGGTGGCTCAAGAGTCTAAGTCTGGATACCGAAGTCTATTCGCCAATCGGCAATTCATGAGCTTGTGGATTGCCCAGGTATTCTCTCAATTCGCCGATCGTGTGGTTTTTGTCTTGTTTGTTGCCGTACTAACTGCAAACGAGAGCGCCACCATTGGTGGCAAGCATTTTGAGTCGGCTCAGCTCACGAGTCTCCTCTATGTCGCATTCACTATACCGGCTGTCTTGCTCAGCCCTATGGCCGGAGTTTATGTCGACCGCTGGTCTAATAAGGCAGTGTTGGTACTCTCTAACCTTTTTCGCGCTGCTTGCATTTGTCTAGTTGCTACCCCTTATGCTAAAGCGTCTCCTGTGGCTGCTTGCTCATTGGCTTTCGTCGTGTCAATCGGTTCACAATTCTTTGCCCCAGCTGAGGCTTCTTCGATACCACGGCTGGTGAAGAAAGATGAGCTTTTTCAAGCCAACTCTCTTTTTTTCACAACGATGATGATTGCTCTTGGTTTTGGCTTTGCTATCGGGGAGCCCATTATTGCTCACACTGGTATAGGCAAGGCACCATTCGCCGTAGCTGCAGCGTTTATTTTGGCTGCTGTTTTTTGTTGCCAGATTACGGACAACAAACCGGCTGCCAAATCTAACGAGGTTTGGTGGGAGGAGTTGCGTTTTGGCATTGCCTACATTGCTAACAATAAGATGGTCTTTCGGGCCATTGTCAAACTCACTTTCCTGTTTTCGACCATAATTGCCCTCACCCCGATTTCGGTCGGCCTCACCGAACAACTGCTTAATCTCCAAGCCGTACAATTTGGCTATGTCATTGCCGCTGCTGGAATTGGTATGGGCATCGGTAATTTCGTTGTTGGCCATTATTTTTCTAAGGTCTCAGCAGCACTTCTGGCCTACAAGGGTTTTATATTGCTTGGCCTTTTCTTAAGCCTGCTGGGCTCTCTTGGCTTTTTGCAAGATTCGGTATTTCCTTCTGTGGGCATGGCTTCTGTTAATTTTCATGGCTCTCTAATATTCGTGCCACTCCTGATTGTCGCGCTGGTCGGGGCTTCATGTGCTTTTATTGCCGTGCCCACTCAATCTTTGCTTCAGGCTTCTGTGCCAGAAGAGTTGAGAGGCAAGGTTTTTGCCGCCCAGAACACTGCTATGTCTGCAGCTTCTACCATTCCCGCCGTCTTAATTGGCGTATCTGCTGACAAGTTGCCTGGAGGAGTTTTCACGACTTTGTTTCTCATCGGACTGCCGACTCTTTTAGTTGGCCTCCATCACCACAGCCAAACCAGTAAAGAAATGGCTTCTGGTGCAAAGCTTGATGAAGCGGGCAATACTTTAGAGTAAAGATGCAAAGGGTAGCCAGGCTGGCCTTGACGACCTTTCGTTTGATTTTGGGCTGTCAGGCTAATCTAAACATTTGATTAGGTGAGTGGTGGTCGGTTGCCATGTGGCTGCATTCTTATAGAATGATAGTTACCACCGTTATCAGTAGGAAGCATGCGTAACCGAATAGTTTTAGTTTTGCTTGTTGTCGGCGTATGGATTGCCCTTAAGGCCATTGATAAGTTCTTTACGGGGCCAGAAGTGCTTTTCATCTTGTGTGGCGTCCTAAGCATGATGATTGCTCACACTATCTGGCTTTTTTCAGCCCAGCAAAGACATCGCAAAAAAGTTTTGGCACGCCGCTCTCTTGGACTTACCAGTCAAGAGGCTGCCAAGGTATGGCATCCCTATGTTGACGTGGTCATATCGGCAAAGAACGAATCAAGAGTGATAGAAACAACAGTTCGCAATCTTTTTCAACTCAACTATGACGCATACTCAGTTTGGGTTGTAGATGATTGCTCAACTGACAAGATGCCCGAAATTCTCAAGAACCTCCAGGCTGAATTTCCGCGCCTCCAGGTGCTTAACCGTGTTCCAGGCTCTTGTCCGGGTAAGTCAGCTGCTCTTAATGAATTTTTGCCCCTTTGTAAGGGTGAAGTAATTGCCGTCTTTGACGCTGACGCTAACGTTGATCCAGAATTTCTCAATATTATCCTGCCCTCTCTTGAACCCGCAAACGTCGGCGCTGTTCAAGCTCAGAAGAAAATGTATGAGAATCAAAGAGGCCTTTTAGTCGAATGTCAGGCTTCTGAGTATGCAGTCGATACCTATTTTCAGGTCTCACGTGACCTTATCGGTGGTGCTGTCGAATTGAGAGGCGATGGTCAATTGGTTAAGCGCCAGGCGCTTATTGATGTCGGTGGTTGGAACAATAAAGCTATTACTGATGATCTCGATCTAAGTATGAGATTGCTTGTAAGCAACTGGGACATTACGTTCTGCCCTGAAGCAATTGTCTGGGAAGAGGCTGTCACCACTTTCAAAGCTCTTATTCGCCAACGTAGACGTTGGGCTGAAGGTAGCATACGCCGTTACCTTGATTATATTTTCCCATTGAACTCCCCTACCAGGCTGTCGTTGGTAGAGCGCCTTGATACTCTCGTATTTACGGTCTATTTCGTCGTTCCCGCTTTGATGACCTTAGAGATTGCTTCCGAAGTAGTGCATATCGCCACGGGTGTGCCTACTTATGGGAAGTTCCTAGCGCTGATAGTGATGGCAATCTTTGGTATAAGCCAGGTCAATTTCTTGATCGCTATGCGAATTTATCGCGCGCCCATGACCTTTATGAAAGCTTTGGGTCGCAGCTTTTACGTTACAGCTTATGTTTATGCCCACTGGGTCCCGGTTATCGTCGTTTCTTTCTGTCAGATACTGTTTGGCAAACAGGTTTCAACCTGGCATCGCACTGAGCATGCTGGCGTTGCGCCAGTGATAAAAACCTAGATAATTTAGAAAAAAATCGGACGGCAGTAATATTTAGCATCGCATTTGGTGCCATCTTGATTTCATGAGCACCCAAGACCAAGCAATATTCTTATATTCAGGGTGTGTAAACACTGCTTTGATTGTATATACCACTTGAAAAGCGGTGCTATTCCAACAAACTTTTTACAACTCATTTCAAAGCCCGAGATCAAGTATATTGCTGCAATACGCTTGTCGCGCCTGAAATAAGCTCGTCATTAAATATGGACCTCTCGGAATAATTGAGTAAAATGGAGCTTGTCTCGGGCCGTTGGTCCAGGATTGGTCGAATCATTCGAAAAATGATTTCCTAAATTACGATTGCTAAGAGTTGGAGATTTGCATGCTTAAAAAGATAGCGTCCTCTTTCATACTAGCCTCAGCTTTGGTTGGCACAATGGTCGCTCCGTCGTATGCCGATGACGACACATTCAAGAACATTTGTCTGTTCCCTGTCAAAGTGGTTGGTTCAGGTGTTGGAGCTGTAGTAGGCGTTCCCCTAGGTGCCGTTAAAGACGGAACTAAGGGAGCTATTAAATCCACTACTTGGGTTGCCGGTAAACTTGGTAACGAAGATGGTGGATACCAGAAGTGGACAGGAGCCATCGTTGGCGCTCCGTTCGGTATCGTTGGCGGTGCAGCCTATGGTTGTTTCGATGGCGGTTGGCACGGTATGAAAACTGGCTTCGAAAAGCCATTCACCAAAGAAGCTTTCACTTTCAAAGAAGACTAACTTGTTGATTAATCAACAATAGCTTTAATGAGACAGTGAACTTATGTTCGAAAATTGTCGGGCAAAAAGAATGAGAGGGTGGCTCTCTTAGAGTCACCCTCAAAATCTAACTCAAAATCTGAATCAGAAAATGATATAGACCGGGTGGTAAGGAAGATATGAAAAACAAAGCTTTAGCCTTAATAGCTGCTGGCGCTATCAGTATTGGTGTGGCGATGCCTTCGATGGCCGGAGACGGTCCTCTTAGCAGCATGGCTTCACTGGCTGGCGCTACCACAGCAGTAATTGTTGATACTCCGCAAGGTATCGTCGTCAATTCACTTTGGCGCACACCTCACACATTGCAGCGTCAACTCGCCAAGCATTTTGGTGATGAGAAAGGTCTTGGACAAAACCTCGCAGCATTCGCCCTCGGATGGCCTGTCGGTATGGTCTGGGGCGTTCCTTATGGCGCAATCGTCGGTGCTAAGCATGGTATGACTAGTGGTTGGGAAAAACCATTTAGTACTGAATCCTATATTGTCACTGAAGAAAAATAGTAAGTAGTAATTGCTGCCCGGCACCCTAGCCAAGTGATGCCGGGTAGCTCTGAATTAGAAACGGTGGATAAGATGACAAACAAAATACTAGGTCAAGTTCTTATGTCGGCCGCTCTCATGGTCTCCGCTGTCGCCCCTGCGATGGCACTAGATTATGAAGCCAAGCCGGTTCAGTGGGTTCTTCAAGCTCCTATTCGTACCGTTGGAGCAGCAAGCGGTGCCTTGTTCACCGGTCTTGTAACCGGTCCTATCGCTGGTGGTTACCATGGCGGTATCAAAGGGATCAATCACGTAGCTGAGAAATTCGGCGATGAGCATGGTACTGGACAACGTCTAGCTGCCGTTCCAATCGGCGGTTCTGTTGGAATGGTTGCTGGTGGTGTCTATGGTGGCTACCACGGCATGGGACATGGCTGGAAGAAAGGTTGGGAACATCCATTCAGCCGCTGGTCTTTCATCACCATGGAAGAGAAATAATTCTATTTGACTGAGGGATTTACTCCCAGTAGAAAAGGTTGAGGATAATGCAAAAGAAAATTCTTTCGTCTTTGCTAGCAGCTCTAGGACTCGCAATGAGTCTTTCAGCTCCTAGTATGGCTTACCCAGAGCGTCCAGAATCGGCTCGGGTAATCTATGAAATGTGGTACTTCCCATGCAGACTGGTCTCTATGGCCGTTACAACTGCTTGGGATGTTCCAACCGCGGCTTTCTCAGATGGCATCAAGGGTGCTATCGGCGGAACCAAAATGGTTGCCCGAAATCTGGGTAAAGAAGATGGTGTTTATGAAATGGTTGCTGGCGCTATGACCGGTGGACCAGTTGGCCTAGTTGGCGGTAGCGCTTATGGCGTTCTCCACGGCGCTGGCTACGGAATTAAGCATGGCTTCATCGGATATCCGAGCCCCCACAGCGGCAGCCACAGCATGATATTCCAGGGTAAAGGTTTCGTTGTTCCTTACGACGATAACTACTAACTGATTGTCATCCTCGTTTCTAGTGTCTTTGTAATTAGACGCTGACCTGGAAATACTTGGCTTAGAAAGCAAACACCTGCCAGCAATGGTTGGTGTTTGTTTGCTTATTGAGATATTATTTCTCTTGTATTTATCCTACTGTGACATCAATACCTATCATCTGCCTGTTAGAGGCAAGCTCTTGATAGACTATTAAGTAGATTTGGTTTTTAGCAGAGCTGACGGCTTTGTTGCAATTTAGGGCGTAACTTGGAAATCACTGGCAGGCGTTCAGCACCTAAGAGAATTGGCGAGCTACTAGTAGCGGCCAACATCATCAGACAAGAAGTTTTACTCGAGGCTTTGAAAGTTTCGAAGACTTCACAGACTCCCCTAGGGAGGGTTCTGATGAGTATTGGTGAATTGTCTGAGTACGATGTCGAAGTGGCGCTCTATGTGCAGTCATTGATAAGACAGAACACAATTTCAGCTGAGTTTGGCGTCAAGGCCATTAACGTCTGTATTAAGGGGCGCATACCTTTAGATGACGCATTTAAGCGCCTCGGTTGGACACCACCAGAGACTACAGACGAGCAAAAGGCTTCGGCTGGTGAGTTAGGCGAGCTTCTCGTGCAATCCGGTTTGCTTGATCGTTCGATGCTTGAACAAGCACAGTGGCAAGGTCAAGAGAATAACTTGCCTCTAGGGCGCTGCTTGGTCTTAAATCGCATGATTACCTCTGTCTTGCTGCAATCAGCTCTTACAGCCCAAGTTCTAATTAGAGATGGCAAAATTACTGAAGAGCAGGCCATCGCCGGATTAAAGAAAGCTGTAGCCAAGCACCAATCGCTTGAACAGTCTCTTGTTGATACTGGCGCCTTTCGAACTTCAGGCAAAGACACGATAAAGTTAGGTGACCTTGTCACCCAAGCTGGTTTGGTTACCGAGGGTGACAAGATTTCGGCAATCGAAATTGGTCTATCTGAGCATCAGAAGATTGGGGAAGTCTTTGTCCAAACGGGTATGATTTCATCTGAAGTCGTCGATGAAAGCTTGCGCCTGCAAGAGATGGTTACTAGTGGTGCCCTTAGTGGGCTGCAGGCAGCGGATATACTTAGACAGGCCCATTCACGCCATGTTTCTATCGATGCCATCATCGAGGAGAGGGCCTCTAGGCAAGACGATATCGCCAAAGTAAACACAGTAATGGAGATACTTTTGCAATCGGGCGCTTTAAGCGGCGACAACTTCAATCGAGCTCAGTCACTGGCTAGACAACTAAATGTCTCCATGGCCGAAATTATCGTCACTAAAGACATGATCGACAAGCGTTTGATTAAAGCTGCTCTGCAAGCTCAGTCGTTTGTCGCTGAAGGTATTTTGAAGCCGGTGCAATGCGCCGCTGCTGTAAAAATGTGCCAACAAACAGGCCTTGAGCTTCATGAAGTATTGAAAGATCTCCCTCCTGATGCGCCAGTTGTTGCTCCTGCTCCTCCTGCACAGGCAGCGAAAGATGAAGGCGAGAAGAAAGGCTGGATCGGCAATATTTGGAATAAAGTCACAAAGAAAGACTAGTAGCGATAGGATGATGACAGCAACTTTTACCATCGATGAAATTCTTACTCTTGATGGTGCTGTACTGCATGGTACGTCGCAAAATTTAGAATATGCAATTAGCACTGACAGTCGCGCAATTGATGGTAGCAGCAACTTATATTTAGCCTTGAAAGGAGAGCGCTTTGATGGCCACGATTTTGTTCTCAAGGCTTTCGAGAACGGTGCTGGTTTAGCAATAGTCGATAGCGATTCGCTAGCACCAGTATTGAATAGTTTGTCGGGTAAGTCAAAGTCTTCTGCATTGCCTGTAGTATCAGTTCCCAATACTTTGGCTGCTTATCAAGGTCTCGCGCGTTTGTATTTGCGCAAAAGCATTGCCAAAGTGATCGCTATTACTGGCTCATCCGGCAAGACAACTACAAAAGAGATGACAGCAGCTGCCACTTCTGCTCGGCGCGTGCACAAGTCGATGGCCAACGAAAACAACGAGATTGGTGTGCCTAAAACAATTCTCTCCATGCCAACAGATACAGAAATTTTGATTCTTGAAATGGGCATGCGGGGCCTCGGGCAAATAGCTCAGTTGGCTTCTTGCGGTTCGCCCGATATTGGCATAATTACTTGTGCCGGTTCTGCCCACATAGAGCTTCTTGGCTCGCTGGAGAATATAGCACAGGCAAAGTGTGAGTTGTTTGCAGCCTTAGATGCAGAACGTGGCATTGCCATCATAGGTGATGGCAGTGAGCTGTTAGTATCTCAGGCCAAGCTGGTTTTTTCTGGTCGCATTGAAATCGCGCCAGAGCCTGAGATTATAAGTGTTGATAACGGCGGTACAACTTTTAAGATTCCGGGAAGTGCGAATCCAGAGCAAGTGTTTTTCGTTAATGCTCATGGACGTTTTCTACTGGAAGATGCATGTTGCGCGGTGGCTGCAGCAAGAGCCGCCGGTTTGACCGACTCTGAAATCGCAATCGGCTTAGCAAAATTTGCTGCGGTTGAAGGTCGAGGCAATGCTCTGAAATCATCTCGCGGAGCTACGGTAGTTGATGAATCGTATAACGCTAACCCTGATTCTATGCGCTGCGCAATTGAAGCTATTCTCTCTCATGCATATCCACAACCCGCCAAAATTATTGTACTTGGTGCTATGGCCGAGCTCGGTTCCTTTACCGAAGCTTTGCACCTTGAGCTTGGCCGTTGGCTTAAGGACAAACCCCTTAGTTTGCTGGTGACAGTTGGACCTGTAGCAAGTGCAATTGCTTTGGGAGCTAGTGGCGCAAGCTATGAAGTTGCCTCAGTAGAGAATCAAGATGAGGCTCTGCTAAGACTCTTGCCGCACTTGGGCAGCGACTCTTGTGTGATGGTAAAGGGCTCTCATAGTGCTAATCTAGATAAACTAGTACAGAAAATACTGCACTAAAAGAACTATTAGATTATTCCGGCTTGCTTCATTGCTGTTATCTGACTGGCTGTAATACCGAGGGCTTCAAGCTGCTGCCTGGTTTCCTTTTCAGTGTCGGTGCACGCCCATTCCTGCTCAGTTTTGCCGTAAATTTGCTTGATCGGATTGCTGATCTGGGGCACCTCACCTAGCCTAGAATGAGTCATATGGGTTAGTATGCGCCCGCTGCCTTCTGGTAAGAAGTTGACAGCTTCTTTGACAGTATTGACTGGAGAA
>LNEX01000319.1 GCA_001464165.1 bacterium Ga0077546 | reverse complement strand
CGTCAAGATAATTTCCTGGCCTAAAGCAAATGTAGCCGTTGGCCAGACAAATTTCGGCCGGAGAAGCCACCATCCGCACCTGGGGTATAGCCATTAGTAGACCCAGGGTAAATACTGTGCCTCAATCAGTCGACTAAGCCTTGGAGAACAAGGAAAAGTCCCGACCAACCTCAGGCTTTTTCCTAGATATTTGCCAAGCAAGTCAGGCTAGACTACTCTTGAAGCAAATCTATCAGTATTAGTTTTGTTTCGAGGAAAGCAATGCGGCTTCGCCTAATTAGAGCTCCAGGACCATCAGCACTGCGAAGAGATGGCTTGCTCTTTCAGCGCCTGACATGGGGCGCGGCGGCCGGCGGCCTTGCAACCATCCTACTAGCGGAGTCTCCTGTGCTCGACCGCTACAAAACAGGTTACGAGCTTGCTCGCACTCTGAAACTAGTAGCGCCTGCTCTGGGCGGGGCGGCAGACTCGGAAACTAGGGCACAGGACATAGCCATCATTACTTATGACGATGACGACCAGTTCGATCTCGAAGGAGAGGCAATAGAAGGTGGGCCACAGCCAGTGCAGGCGGTATTGGCCAAGCTTATTCCGATAGTTGAATCGGGTAATCCACTACTGGTAGTGCTAGACATAGATTTGAGTGGAAAAGCTGACCCATCCCTGGTAAAGGCCTTAAAGCAAAATCGCAACAACATTGTCCTTGCTCTTTCGGGCAATCTAGACAATCCCAATGATTTTCCGGCAAGCGAACTACGCAAGAGTGTATTAACTTGTGCTTACGATCATCTAATTAAAGAATCTAGCGGCTTAGTTTGCCGCATGCCTATTTCAGCCAATATTTTCATGCCTTCCGACCGCTCGACCGAAATGTCACCAGCCTTAGATATCCTGCCTCAAGGCTTGGCCGAATATACCCGCGGCCTATCTGCCTCGGGCGAAGCTTTCGAATCGCTACCAGAAGTATTGGCACCACTGATGTCATCAAGGGTAGGAGTAGGTCCTTCAAAAGCACAGATTTCTTCATTTACGAAAGAAGAGCTACCAATTTATATCAAGTTCTCAGGCACCAAATATCCAACTTACAAAGTCTCTCAAATTATTCGCGACGCCATTGATCCCAGCGTATTCGCGGGAAAAGTAGTAATGATTGGTACCAATTTTAGTCAAAAAATAGATAACACGCCACCGGTGCGCACACCGCTGCAGGCCAAGGCGCCGAACGTTCTCATTCAAGCAGAAGCGATCAGCACACTGCACAACAATGAAGCAATAGTCTCCTTTCCTCGTTCAATATTGCACCATATCTTGCTCCTGCTTGGAGCAGCCTTAGGAACAGTCGCATCTGTTCTGCCTATGGGTAGACGCACAGCCGCTTTTCTCTGCACAGCAATGGTGCTGATGCTACTGACACAAATTGCCTTCCAGTGGTTCAACTTGCAGTTTCCCGTACTGCCACTACTAGCAGTGCTAATGCTCACCTATATCTTTGGCACCTTAATTTACCTTGATACCGATTTACGTTTGCGCAACAAAGAACTAGCGCTGGCCAGAGAGAACATGCAAGTTCGAGCAGAAGAAGAACGTCAGCGCATCGCCGAAGATTTGCACGATGAAACTCTTCCAGCCCTGTCAGCCGTAGCGAGGATGGCTGATCGCCTAGCCCATGCGCCAGAAATGTCTGAGAGTTCAGTGCCAGTTGAAATGAGAGAAAAACTTGATGGTGCTATTTCAGAGATGCGTCGCGTCATAAACGACTTGCACCCGTCTGTGCTCGAAACCATGGGATTCAAGCCTGCTCTAGAAAACCTGCTTGCTATTCTATCGCGAGAGAAATTGATTCACGTTGATTTTGTTGATGGTGACTCAGAAGACGACTATGGCTTCAATAAATTTACGCGCTTACAGCTCTACCGCATTGTCCAAGAATCATTAAACAACGTGCAAAAGCACGCCCACGCTAATCTCGTCAAACTCTCTATCGGCGCAGAGGGAGACAATCTCCGCATTACAATTACTGACAATGGCAAAGGCATAGACTTCAGCAGCATCCGCAAAGATGCTCATGGTCTAGTCAATATCAGACAACGAGCACAGCTCATCGGAGCCCAAGTAGAATGGAAGAAACCAGAATGTTTTGATACAGGCACCCAGGTAAGCTTGTCTATTCCAATTTCAAAAGAGGATAAAAATAGTACCTAATATGAGTATATTGATTGTTGATGATGAAGAACGTGACAGAATTTGGCTCAAAAATTTGCTCACGCAACATTTAGGAGCCCCATATGCCGGAGCCATCTACGAAGGCCACGACGGTCTTGAAGCGGTCGAACTCAGTCAGAAATACAAACCACAACTAGTATTCCTCGACATCAAGATGCCCCAGCTTTCAGGCATCAAAGCGGCCGAACAAATTCTCAAACAACTGCCTGAAACAGGCGTCATCATTCTCTCTAACTTTTCAGACGAAGTCTATGTTCGTCAGCTCTGGAAAGTGGTGCCACCCAACGGCGCTTTCGGCTATGTCCTAAAAAGTGCTTCTGACGAGCAAGTAGTAGAAGCGGCTAAGGCTGTTCTCTCTGGTGATTGCTGGGTACATCCAGGTATCGCCCGGGTCATTCAACGCACACAAAACCGGGCCACCTCCTTGACACCAGCCGAATACGAGGCCCTCATTTGTATTGCCCTCGGAATGACAGACCATGCAATCGCCAGAAAGCTCTACTTGACTGAGAAAGCCGTACAATCAAGACTAAAGTCGCTCTACGCCAAGCTCGGTATCCCCGGACGAAGTGAGGGACATGAAACTGAGTTCAATCAACGCTGCCGGGCGGTTTACCTCTCCAATCGTCGCGGCTTAATCAATCAATCGGAACTCGACGATTGGGAAGCCAAACTATCAGAAGGCGCACCAACCTAATAAATGATGAAAGCCATGCGCAATCGAGAAACGAATGAAACCAGCACCACCAGACTTGCTCTGACGGTCTCCCTTGCATGTGCAGCCATATATCTGACAACATTGGTGGCACCAGGACAATGCAAAGATAATGTTTCAAGAGCAGTCAAATCAACAACAAAGCCTAGCGAAATATCGCAATCGAATTCATCAAGTTCGCCACTGGGCGAATTCTCGCGGGCCGAATCTGGAGTCAAGTTACTGGTAGGCATTTTTGCCAGACTCGGCAACGAACCGCAACTAGCCTTAAAGAACGACACTCGCTTACTGGCTGCCAGCAAAAACAAGTCAGGATTTGACCGCGACAGCCAATCACAACTGCTTGCAGGTGTCCAAAATAATTCTGGAGCTAATTTTCAAAGCCGCAACAACCAGTTTGGCAACACGATAAACAATCAATATACAGATCCGGCCCTAGCAATTAGACCAAGAACAGTTAGTCGCAAAACCTCAACAGACAAGTTCATACCTATACAAGGTGTCACCATTGCCATGGCGCCTCAGAAAAAGGCATTTTACAAGGGTGAAGGTCGCGACGAGAAGCGCGAAGAGAAAGGCTCAGCTGCAGGTCTTGGAGGAGCGTCTCCTCAAGCAGAGAGCAGCAGGAGTGAGCCAGAAAGAAAAAGCGACGGCGATACATACAACAGTTCAAGAAGCAGAGATGATTCAGCGGTAAAGATATTCGCTGGCCCGTCAAGCACCAGTTCGGCAGCACAACCGGGCTTCGCGGAGAAAACCTACATACGCGAGTTTGGCAAGACAGCCAACCCACCGGCGACCCCGGCCGTGACAACGAACAGCAGAAGCCTAGAGCGGGGAATCAATCTAATGGAAGATTCTGTTAATTTGGGTAGAAAGCAAAGCCCCATAAAAGCAGAAGAAACAGCCAATGGTATCATTCGGCCAACGGAGCAACCAGGTCTTTTCAAATACGTGCGCGAGCATATGAAAGAGACACCCAGAGACAGCCCGAAGGAAAACGCCAAAGATCTTCCATCGGCCAGTCCAGGGGCTATCTTAGTAGATCAGCTCAGCGAAGGCAAAGCCACTTACAGACAGAAGCTCAAGAGCGCAAAGTTACAAAACAGCTCACCGCCTTCTATTGTCTCAGACAACGAAATTGCACTGGAAGCACAACAAGAGGGGGCGGCATTGCAAGTTGCCTTCTTGCCACCAAGCACAGTGCATGGCATTAATGGCTTACCGCTAGGGGCGACTGAAGCAGACACAGCCAAATTCTTCAAAAATCGAGGCAATCTCAGCCGCTCGTTTATTTCAGGGTGGAAAGTCTGGACTCTACTAGACCAGCAACAGACTCCTATACTACAAGTCTATTTGCGCAATGGTCGCACGGAAGCGTTCCGAATTTTCAACCAAAACTATGTACCGGCCGGACTAGGTGTAGCCATCAATGACGAATTGCCCTCAATGAAAGGCAAATTTGGTGAACCTGCCTTTATATTAGAAGAGCCCGGAATAAAGCCCCAATCAACAGCACATTCGTCGACGATGATCGCCAAAAACTACGTCTATCCCGTTTCACAGGTGAGCTTCCAACTAGTACGCTCAGGCCCAAACTCACCACAAATTCACAGCCTCCTGCTTTTCCGATATCTATAGAATGACCAAATGCTGACAATAGCTTGGGCACATGTTAGCTCGAGCAAATGTCAAGCAGCCAGCAAAACAGAAGCTGTAGTTAAGCATGCCGAGGAAGATCGGGTGGTTTCGCGTATGATTTAGACAGCGCTATTGCTTAATCGTCCTGAGCAGCAAAAAACGCCCAAACGAACTCTTGAACTAGTATTTAATATCTAACTCCCAAGGGCTTAAAGACTAATAATGCTGCCAAAAGCCGAATTACACGTTCACATTGAGGGTACTTTCGAGCCCGAGTTAATTTTTGCCATTGCCGAACGCAACAAGGTCACCGTTCCGTACCCCAATGTAGAAACTCTGAGAAGCGCCTATCAATTTTCCGACTTACAGTCATTTCTCAATCTGTATTACGCTGGTATGAACGTTCTCAAAACGGAGCAAGACTTTTTTGATCTAGCCATGGCCTATTTCGCTAAAGCCAGTGCCCAAGGAGTCGTTCATACAGAATTGTTCTTTGATCCACAAGCACATTTGGCCAGAGGCATCCCCTTTGAAGTAGTAATCAACGGACTAGACCAAGCAGTACGGCAGTCGAAGCAAGCTCATGGGCTCTCAAGCTCACTAATTATGTGTTTCTTACGCGATCTCAGTGCTGAGTCGGCGATGGAAGTCTTTGATCTTTCTCTGGCTCACGGTGATAAGTTTGTCGCCGTTGGCCTTGATTCAGCTGAAGTTGGCAATCCACCATCAAAATTTAGAACTGTATTTGACAAGGCTAGAGCTGAAGGTTTTATAACGGTCGCCCACGCAGGCGAAGAGGGCCCCCCCGAATATGTTTGGCAAGCAATCAATTTACTCAAAGTTTCGCGCATAGATCACGGTGTACGGAGCCTGGAAGACAGCAAGTTGGTGGAAACTCTGTGCGATCAGGCCATTCCACTGACAGTTTGCCCGCTTTCAAATGTCAAACTGAAAGTTTTTCCAAGCATGGCCCAACACAACATCAAAAAGATGTTAGACCTTGGGCTCAATGCCACAGTTAATTCAGACGATCCGGCTTGTTTTGGCGGCTATATCGAAGATAATTTTGCCGCTGTGAGGGCTGCACTTAAATTGAGCAAAGCAGAAGAAATTCAACTCTGCCGCAACTCTATTAATGCGGCCTTCATCGATGCCAGCGAAAAGGCCCAGTATTTAAGCCAATTAGAAAAAAGCGTAGTCTAATAATAGTTTGAGAAGCCAACGAAGTTATGGAGCGGATAATAAAGCGCTAGAATGAAGAATCTACAGTGAAAATAACATGAAGTCCTATCTCCCTCTCTATCTCAAACACCGCCCGCAGGCACTAGGCGACCTCGTGGGTCAGCAGTCGGTGGTCAAGACCTTGACCAATGCTATCGACAACGATCGCATTGCCCATGCCTATCTATTTACCGGCCCCAGAGGCTGCGGAAAAACCTCTAGTGCCCGTATTTTAGCGAAGTCACTGAACTGTGAAAAAGGCCCTACGGCTGAGCCTTGCATGACCTGTACTATGTGCATTGAAATCAAAGGCGGCAATTCACCAGCGGTTTTAGAGATAGACGCGGCCTCAAACAATTCAGTAGACGACGCCAGAGTTCTCATCGAAAGAGCACCACTCGTAGCCCAAGGTGGGCGTTTCAAGCTCTACATAATAGACGAATGTCACATGCTGACAAAAGAAGCTTTCAATGCCCTGCTTAAAACCATTGAAGAGCCTCCGCCCAACGTAATCTTTATATTAGCCACCACAGAAGAGCACAAAGTGCCTCCTACTATTATTAGCCGTTGTCAGCGTCTAATGTTTCGCCTTGCTAACCACAAAGAACTTTCCCAGCATTTACGAAAAATTGCCGAGATTGAAAACATTTCAATTCTTGACGAAGCTATAGACCTCATCGCCAGACGCTCGGGAGGCGGCTTGCGCGACGCGTTAGGTCTCCTTGATCAAGCCAGCTTACTCTCTTCTCCCGATAAGCCCGTTTCGATAGTTGACCTGCTCACTCTTCTCGGAGCCATTGACGAAGATGTGTTAATCCAAATCAGCGAAGGTATTCGAGATCGAGATGGTTCAAATGTTTTGAGCGCTCTTCACAGCTTATTGAGCCAAGGTAGAGAACCGTCCTTAGTGGCACTTGAATTGTCGAAGCACTTCCTCAATATGGCGAAGGCCCTTCACCTTGGCGGCCAAAAAGGCTCCCATGACGGCCAAATGAATAATGAAAGCAATGGTATACCGCTAATTAATCAGCTAATAACTGGCACGCAAAACTATATAGAACAAGTCATTAAATTAGCCCCTGCCTTCGAAGGAGCGGAACTTACTCAGATGGTCGAACAGCTCGACCGCCTTGAACAAAATTTGCGCCGCTCCACCCAACCGGCTCTCACTCTTGAAGTAGGCCTACTAGCACTATGCCACCGCCACGATATTCTCATGGTGCGAGAGTTATCAGCGCGTGTTCAACAGCTAGAAAGTGCTCTGGCTGGGGGTAGCTATACTCCAGCGCCTCACCAGCATGCAGCACCGCAGCCAGGGCACAATAACGCCACTACTGGCAGTGCAGCACCACGGCCAGTATCAGCCGCACCACCTGCCCCCACGCCTATACCGGCTCCCGCTCCGAATCAGGTTCAGGCTTCGACCCAGAATCAGGCCCAGGCTCCGGCAGCAACAGTTCAAACTCACCAATCACCCTCCCCCACTCAGCCAGCCCAAGCAGATACCGCGTCCTCCGACAGCGGCAACGACAATGAAATTGAGAGTCCGCTACCTGCGCAGGCACCGGTTGCCAGTGGAGAGATGGCAGTAGCTCTCCCCATTCGCTCAGAGGCCATCGACGAATTCTGGTCAAATCTAATGGATTACCTGCAGCAGAAAAGTATTCCGACCTTTAGCATATTCAATCAACACGGCTTTGCCCTCTCACTAAAGGAAGACGAGTTTGTCATCGGCGTGCGCAAAGAGCACTTTGTCAGCATGCTAGAGCGCAAAATTGACCAAATCAAAATTGCCATCAAAACCTTGACTGGTAAAGAAATGTTTGTAAAAGTCAAAGTGATGGGTGAAGAAGTGGGCATGCGTGCCCCTCAGCCGGCCGGTGCCGCGAGCGGTCGAGAGAGCGAGACGGCTGGCCGCAGCGGTGCGAGTTCTCGTGCAGCCGACGAGCCAAGTGACCCGGCACCCTTCAGGCCCTATACCGCTGAAGCACAGCCCCCTGTAAACAACCAGATTTCTCAACATCGAGAAGAAACACTCCGGCCCCATTCTAGTCCCGAGCCAGCACCAGAACCTAAACCCGAGCCTAAGGCTGATTCTAGACCGGAACCTAAGGCTGAGAGCAAAAGCGAGCCGAAATCACCACCAAAGTCTTCCTCAAAGCCAGAGGCTAAAGGCGAGAAAAAACCGTGGGTGCCAAGAGACAAAGGTAAAGAAGGAGCTTGGCAGTCAGGCGGACCGGCCAAGCCAACGCCCGATTTTGCCGGAAGTGGAGCAAACGCCCGCGGCAGCGACGAAGTTTTAATGGTCAAAGAAGCCTACAAACTGTTTGAAGGACCTGGCTCAAGATTTATCGGTTAAAAACCCAGCTAAAATCCCAAAAGCTCAGCCGCTTGTCAATATCGTTAACGAATCTCAAACTTATCATTGAATTTAACTTCATCTTCAGTAAATTTGTCGTCACGAATAAGCTCTGGGTCAAACCACTTGACCTCGACTCTATCAACGATTGCCGAAGGCGGACCTTGCTTACACCAGGCAATCAAGAGATTGAGAGCAGCCTCAGGACCAGCTGCAAGCACTTCCACAGTACCGTCAGCTTGAGCTTCCTGCTTAGTACTATGACGATAAAACACGCCTTGAACGCGACCAGTTATTCTCAACCAAAGGCAGCGCAGCATATAAAAAACAGAAACTCCCTTTTAGTGGACTGTTTAACAGGCTAAAATGTAGGGACTAGTCTATCAAAAGGCTCGGTAATCTATCCAAATTAGGGCACTTTGACCAGCGCTTTTACTACGAACTTAGCACGAGACAATAGAACGACCAGATGGCCAAGGAAACTGAGAAAAATCAAGAAAAGTCTCTTCAAGCCATTGATACGGCTATAGCCTCTCTACGCACCCAAGACTGGGATCTCAACCCTTACTCGGTAGCAGCCGCAGCCGAGCTTGAGCCAGAAGATGTTTTCAGCAGTAAAGCAGCCATGGACAAAATTATGGCTGCTCGAGGTGATGGCAGCACATACAGTCATGACGCTGTTCTGGCTGGTCGGTGCAAAGAACTTGAGGCCGAACTAGACAATGCAGCCTCTATCAACCAAGATTTATACGACCGGGGTTCGGAGCTAGCCGAAAGAGTCTTGGAGCTCGAGGCCAGTGTTGTCGAACTCGAGCAAGAGGCTGAAACCTTAGCTCTACAATTGCAAAACTCTTGGTCTCTCGGCTACCAAAAAGGCCTAGCTGAGGGGCGACAGCAAGCTTCGCTACCATCAGAGCAGCGTCTTGAAAGCGAGCAGAAACCCCAGCAAAAGCCTGCCTCGAAAACTGGCGAACATCCAGTGGTCGAACCAGAAACAAAGAAAACTGATGCGGCGGGGACAATTACAGATGAAGATTTGCCAACAGAAAGCCAATTGAAGAATTCGCTCAATCAGCAACGAATTGCTGCGGAAGCTCAGCACGGATTAGTCACGGCAGCAGAATCAACTCCGACACAGACAGCTCAAGTTCAAGAATCTCCTGTGCAAGAATCTCCTGCGCAAGAATCTATAGCAGAACCAGCTCTCGCTATTGTAGACGCGGCAGGCTATAACGATAAGGTCTATAACGCGGTGAGCGACCATCGTTCACCAATCTCAGTTTCAGAAATCTATGGCGCCTTGAGCTGGAAGCAAATTGAAACGGTTTATCAATACAGCACAGTGGCCGGTAGGCCAAACACAAATCTATACTTTGAGCCGCTGAACAGTGAGCCAGAGGAAAACCAAGCACCATTGGAGCAACAAGTACCTGCAACAGAGACACAAGTGGCAGGAAAGCAAGTGGCAGAAAAGCAAATAGTAGAGAAACAGGCACAAGAGCGACCTATAACAGAAGAACGGGCTGACGCATCAGCAGAGAGTGCACAAGAGAGCGCCAGCCACAACAGAAGCACCCCCGCCAAAGCAGGCTCAAAGCTACCCCACATATCATTTGATCCACCAGAAGAGCCAATCGTGGGAGCGCCACAAAGTAAACCGATCGTCAGAGCTTCAGACTTAGGCGAACCAGACTTTATCAATCAGTACGATGGCGGCCTGACAGGCGAGAACTTCCCTAGCCTCGATTCATTGCAAACGGCAGCCGCGGCCAGAAAAGACAGTGCCACTTATGACAAGCTCGACGCTCTGCCAGCACAAGAAGGAGAAGTTCCAGACATTCTTGATCTCGATCAGCTGGACATATTCGAAGGAATGGAAGATATAGACGAATTGAGTAAAATCGAAGTAATTGAAGATGTTGTTCTAGCGGCACCAAATGCCAACATGATTAGTCAAAGTGAAACAGCGGCCATGCCTAAGGTTTCAGGAGAAGACCTGCGAGACTTGATCAAAAGTAGAATCAAGCAAGCCCAAGATCATGATCCTCAGCAACAGCATTCACTAGACCAGCTTCTAGATGCCGCCAATGCCTCAGAAGCAGAACCTCCTAGCGGCGACATCACATCTCCTGATCCGGCCAAGGCCGCAGCAGAAGAGAATCCCGGCACTGCAGCTATTGACCTAGAGGCGCTGAGACATGGCGCTCGCAACAAATTTGTTGGCGGCAAGTCACCGGCTACATCTTCTCCGCCAAATACTTCTACTTCACCAACAGGCGAGACGTCAGCGCCGAACCCCGGTGCAGCATCCGCTGGGGCCGCAGCCGGAGCTGGCGGCGCACCGACGCCAAGAGTAGCACCCATACCAGCTGATATTCGCAAGCACTGTATGATGCTCGGAGTTCGTGCCGATGAGTTGACCATTAAAGTCGTTATTGAGGCTTGGAAAGCGCAGATTACTGCACCAGGCGTACACCCCGATCAGGGAGGAGATACCGAAACTGCGGTTTATCTCAATCTCGCCAAAGACTCTTTGATCAAATACATTGAAGCCCAGGCGCCTAAGCTGGGTAAAAAGTTCGGCCAACCAAGCCAAGCTAGGGATTCACAAAGCAAACCGTTCACCATGCGCCAGGGTCCGGATAAAGATACGGACAAAAAATAGAAGAGCATGTCTAAACCAGTTGTAGCAATCGTCGGACGTCCAAACGTTGGCAAATCAACTTTCTTCAATCGTTGTATCGGGGCAAAGTATGCCATCGTTGACGATTCTCGAATGGTCGCGAGTTTCTACTTGTAGATACGGGCGGCATCCAAGGGGAAGACGGCAACACTGATGCAGTAATGGCCGGAGCTGTCCTCGACCAAGTACAAGAAGCGCTAGTGCAAGCTGACGTTATTGTTTTTCTCGTTGATGGCCGTCAAGGCCTGACCGGAGCCGATGAAGAAGTAGCCAACATTATTCGAAAAGTGAAGAAACCGATTCTGCTTGCCGTCAACAAAATTGACAGCATGAAGGACAATAACAACGTCATGGAATTCTACAAGCTCGGCTTAGGCGAGCCCATGGGGTTGTCTGCGATGCAAGGCAGCGGTGGCGTAGGCGACTTGCTTGATGCCATTGTCGAGAAGTTTCCAGAGGGTGCTGGCAAAATTGTTTATCCGGAAGAAGGTGAAGAAGAAAAGGATCCCAATACTTCA
>LNEX01000318.1 GCA_001464165.1 bacterium Ga0077546 | reverse complement strand
GTAGATAACTCCTTAGTCCAAAGCTTAGTAAATGGCTTATCATTGCCCGATTCCAACCGGTATTGCAATGGGTCAAAAAGACCGAAGCGCGTTGGCATCGCAGCTGGACAATACTCTCTCAAGATATCCAAAAGCTCTTGGGCTGTCTCGGCCTTAACACGCGAGAATGGCAAAAAGAATTCAATTTCGATCAAATCTACAATTACTGGTGGTACATCAACCACTTTTCGCTTGGCTGGCCGAAAGCGTGAAAACCAACTAGGGCGGGGGAAAAAGATCTTGCCTTCTTGTAGATCATAGGCCGCACCTTTGCCCTTCTTTGCTAAAAAGGAGCAAAGGTCTTTGGCAATATCAATAGAATTGTCTGGTGAACCAGCAGAAACGTTAATCTGCCAGACCCATTTTGGTGTAGATACAACTTCTAGAACGCATTGCTCCACATCTTCTGGATCTACTGAATACGGCCCCCAAACTGAAACTGCTGGGCAGGGTCCATCCTTGCTTGCCATCATCAGCCAAGCATTACTTTCATCAGGTGTAATTTCCACGGCAAGACCAGTTTTACTGGAAGCGAAGTCATTCAAGACCGACGTACCGAGAAACTCACTAGTAGTGGTCCAGAAATCAAGACTCATGCAGGCCAATCACTCCATCAAACCGGTCCTAAGCATAGCGACTTCGCCTTGCGAAAACCATTAGCTGCAATCAAGGCAAAATTAGGCAATGAGCATTCAAAAATCCAAAATCGAGAAATCAGGAATCGGAGCCGTGAAAATGCATACTAAGTATTTCTAGACGCAGCTCGCCCTTGCGTCCATTCTTATAGTAATCAGCAAGCAGCTGCTTCTCGATTTTATAAGCTTGCCAGAACTTCTCCCACACTTTGCGCTTTTTCGGCGACGGTACGTGAATCTTCCAGTGAACGTACTCACATGGATTTCGGCAAATTGCGCAACGAACAGATTCTATAGATTGATGCCGACGGTAAGTCTTACCGCAGTCGATACAAGCCCATGTGCGATTACTCATACTGGTCTCTAACTCCAGCCCTATTCTCGATCACCATAGTGTACAGCCGACAATAGTGCAAACTATGAGGGAATAAAAGGTGAATAGTCTTGCGGTCTCTATTGGTTGCAAACAAGCATTGTACTTAACAAGTATCTACCAGCAGCTGGGGGTTTCATCTCGATGACTCAAAAAGAACCAGAAAAGACTTCCGTCAAAGAAATTCTCAAGCTCGTCGAGCAGTTGTCGCCAGAAAACCACGAGCAACTTGTCGAGGATATGAAACTTCAATGGCTACGCAGAGAAGTCCAAAAAGGCATCGAGCATGCAGACCGTGGTGAGTTAGTCGACGGGGTCGTCGTTTTTGCAGAACTGAAAAAGCGATATCAAAACAAGAGCGATCAGAAGTGAAGACCAATGAGAAGTAATCTCCTTTTACAGAAATCTGAAAGTACTGAAATGAGAGTGTTTCTGTTTTCTTCGTCAATTCAAGAGAATTGTTCAACCTAGACATCGTCGGCCATGAAATACATTTGCCATATCACAAATTAGAGTCCCAATCTTCGAGCTCCGCAATGCGCACGTCCTCTGGCAGCAAAGCCAAGGCATTGATGAATTCCATTCCAATGATTTTGTCGTCTAAATTAAGGTCGAATATTACTATGCCATTTGGGGTGTTTAGCGAAAGTTGCTTAACCGAGTCTCCTGCCTTTATCTCGCAAAACCGGATATAGGCTTTGTCATCACTGACGCTTAAATCAACCTCAAGCAATTTCTTCATAGCTACTTCGCCTTACGATAACCATAAGCGAAATAAAGAGCAAAGCCCACACCCATCCAGACAATGAAGCGAATCCAAGTGGCGACGGGTAAGCTCAGCATCAAAATAAAGCACGAGATAATTCCAGCCCAAGGCACAAACGGCACCCAAGGGCAACTAAATGGTCGCTTGGTATCAGGCGAATTCTTGCGCAAGAAAAGCACCCCAGCACAGACAATAATAAAAGCAGCCAAAGTGCCTATATTTGTCAGTTCCGCCGCTTGTCCAATATCAACAATAAGAGCAGACAAGCCAACAAAAAGCCCAGTCAAAATAGTGGGAATAAACGGTGTTCTATATTTAGGATGCAACTTAGCAAAGAATGCTGGCAGCAACTTGTCGCGGGCCATGGCCATAAATATGCGGGGCTGGCCCATCTGAAAGACAAGAAGCACAGAGGTCATTCCAGCCAAAGCTCCAACCGAAACCAACAAGTGCGCCCATGGCGCGCCACCAACGGCGATAGCTGTAGCCACAGGAGCTGCATCATTGGCATAGTTTTGATAAGGCATAATGCCGGTCAGAACCAGCGATACCAAAGCATAAAGGATAGTACAGACAACAAGCGAACCAATCATGCCAATAGGCATATCGCGCTGGGGGTTCTTGGTTTCTTCAGCAGTAGAAGATACAGCATCAAAGCCAATAAAGCTAAAGAAGACAATGGCGGCACCACCCATAATGCCGACAAAACCAGATGGAGCAAAGGGCACCCAGTTAGCTGGTTTGACCAAACCACCGCCATAAATGATGAAGAAGATGACCACCACCACTTTCACTGCAACGGCTATGGTATTGGCAACAGCACTCTCTTTGATGCCGACAATTAAAATCCAAGTAACCAAAGCGACGATAACAAAGGCTGGCAAATTTATACAAAACTGCTGACCCAAAATTACTGGAATATCAGTCGTAGAATAAAGGTGAGACTGCATACTGCCCTGCACAATTGACTTCTGCAAAGCTAAAGCCGTGTGCAGGTCTGAGGTTAGCCAAAGCGGCAGCCCTTGACCGGTCAGCCCATAAAAGACATGGAGCATATGCTCAGACCAACTGACGGCCACAGCAATATTGCCAACCGCGTACTCAAGAATTAAATCCCAGCCAATAATCCAAGCAACAACCTCGCCCAATGATGCATAGGCAAAGGTATAAGCAGAGCCTGAAACTGGAATCATGGCCGCTAACTCGGCGTAACATAGAGCAGCAAAGCCACACGCAATAGCGGCAATGAGAAAGGAAATTACAAGGGCTGGGCCCGCGCCTTCGCGGCCAAGAGCAGAGCCCATAATGAAGTTTAGAAGCGGGGTAGAGAACCAATCCTTTGCCGCTTCAAGCTGACCAGCAGCAGCAGTTCCTGTCAAAGCGAAGATGCCAGAGCCAATTGTGGCACCCACACCAAAAGCCAATAAGTCAAAGGCTGTGAGATGCTTATGCATCAAACGTGCTTCATCGTAAGCCTCGTCAACGAGGTCTTCTGGCGACTTCTTGCGCATCAACTTGGTAATCATAATTATTAGGGTAGATTCTCTGTTGTCTTGGTGGAGTTACCGGCTCTATCAAATACCTGAATTGTGATTTTCTTCGCCCCCTTAGCAGGCATAATGTTGTCTGCAGCCAGAGTGGCAGTCAAAGCGTCAGACAAAGCGGCCGTAGAGGAGCCAAGGGCGAAGCCATCTGACCCATCAATTTTGTACGTAGAGTCAGAAATACATGAGACATTATCGTGAGCAGTCAGGCGAATTGAGAGACCGGCGCCTTTCTTTGTGATTTTCAGATCGCTAATTTTCGGCGGAGTATTGTCTATCGCTACCGAACGCAACACAACGGCAGTCTTCTCTTGGCCAGGATTGGACGGCTTATCACTGAGAGTAATTCGCATCAAATATTGTCCGTCTTTGATCTTTTTAGTCTCGAAACTGTAAGTGAATTTCTCTGTTGCTGAGTAAGCTTCTGAAGACTTGGCGTTATCAGACTCTTTCTCTTTTTCCTTCTCTTTGTCTTTCGGAGCAGGCTTTGCTGTGGCAGCAGAAGACGAAGTAGAAGAAGTAGTTGCCCCAGAGCTTGAATCATCGGCACTGGCGGAAGAGTCTGAGTCGGATGAAGAAGGCCTATCTTCTAACTTGCGCTCTGCTTTATTCTCTGTGCCGGTTTTAGACTTACCAGATTCTTCTTTTTTTGATTCTTCTTTTCTAGGGGCTTCTTGCTTAGGTTCAGACTTATTAGGATCTATCTTGTTGAGGTCTGGCTTCTTCTCTGAAGCGCCAGGCTGTTTAGCCGCGTCTTTACCAGCGTCTTTGCCTGGCTCCTTAACAGGGTCCTTTACAGATTTCTTCTCAGCCTCTTTAGCAGACTCCTTAACAACTTCTTTTGCAGATTCTTTAGCCTTTTCTTTCTTCCTAGCCTTTTCCGACTCAGATTCCCGGCTTCTTTGATCGCTAACTATGGGCTTCCAACTCTTGCCGCCATCATCAGACAACTCAAGAGCCATCAACATATTATCTTGGTCTAAGTCAGAACCAGAGACAACAATCGGCACGGTACCAGAAAAAGCATCATCGGCCTTTACCGAGATTGAAGCAATAGTAGGTGCGACATTAGTTGGCTGATAGGTAACGTCAACGCGCGAAACAATCAAATCATCTACGCTTTTCTTCTCAGCGCCTAACTTCCATGTGAGCTTGTATTGCAAGAAGCGGGAAGGGCCACTCTTGATTAAATAGCCGTCTGCACTTGAATCAGGGGTGGCATCAATCCAGGCTGACCATGAGCCATCGGGCTGAGAAGTTTCACCCCCCCTAGTGGCGACTCGTACTGTTTTCTGTAGACTATTGGTGCTTTCACCTTTAACATTGGCTAGTCTTACCCTTGACCAATTAGCAGGGCGTTGAGCATCTTGCACAATAGAAGAATAGCTCGGGTCGCCAGATGGTTGTATTTCGAATGTTCTAAGTTGAGCAACGTTACTGGTACCGCTAAACAACTTACCGCCATCGGAGCAAAGGGCCATTACGGCTTCTTGCTCGGTATGACAAACCGGAATAAACTGAGCTTGTTCGGTAACTGGATCAATCTCTACTCTTGTAATATCGCCTTCAGCGTCACCAGAATAGACTCTATCGTCGCGACTATCATAAAAAAGAGTATAGAACGCATCACTAATGGCCACGGGCTCGGCTTGGCCATTGGCTTGCACTCTAAATAGTTTTCCCGCACCAGCAGTGGTTACAAACAAATTGCCAGCTTTGTCTTTGGCCATGCCGGTGACAATGTGCTCACCCGTTTCAAATTCAGCTTTAACTTGCAAATTGGCGTCTAGACTATAGACACAGCCTTTCTCAGCAGTACCAACATACAATTTATTCTCCCGCTCACAGAAACTCAAAGCGGTGATGTGGGCTTGATTACTATCAAAGACCAGCGTGGCAGCGCCGTTATCTACTCGATAAACTTTGCCAGAGCCACTGGTGCCAATAAACAAATGCCCGCTAGAGTCACAAGCCATGGCACTAACAATAGATTCTGAGACTTTAACATAGGGCTTGGCACCACCCGCTGCGTCAATGGCATATACTTCGCCCCCCGGAGCATTGGCAGCATATAAATTGCCTTTGTCATCGGCAGCCAGGCTTGTAATCAACATACCTGGCAGAGTGGCCACCACAGTTGGAGCCTCACCGTCTGTACTCATTAGTTTATTGCCAGCAGCAAAATAGAATTTGCCGCGCGTGCATACAGCGGCCCAAATACGCTGCTCTTGCTCAAGAGAAAAGCACGACAGCTCACGATAGCCAGGAGTGAGCCGACCAACGCTGTCAATGGCTATGCCTTCAGATTTGCCGTTATGAAAATCTGGCTCGCTATCTTGACGCCAGAGGCTAATGGCTCGCATATGAGGAAAGGCATAAGCCTGAGACCAGGCTGGCGCAGTTGTATCTTTACTGCTTGAAGAAGATGTAGAAGTAGTAGAAGCGACAGCACTAGCACCAGAAGAGCTTGAGGCGGCTGTGCTGGAAGTACTTGAAGAATCTGATTTGCGACCAGCGTCTATCGCCTTTTTTGCTTGATCGGTAATGATAATGCCATCAGCAGGGTTAGCTAAGCGACTGGGGCTGACCATATAAGGAGAAGACTTAGCGAATATTTTATCGGCGCGTTTGACAGTAACGGCGATTATATGGCTGCCATCCACTAAATCTTCTAACAGCACTCTGGCTCGCTCTTCACCTTTAACTAGAGCGGGCACTTTGGTGCTGCGGTCAGAGAAGAATAGCTTGATCCAATGGGCCGGTGGATTTCTTAACACATCCCCACTAAACGAAATAGATTGAGTGGGCAAAGCCATAACGCCGCAAAGGGTATCGCCTCTCTCCCGACGTGTAACGCGGCTGATTGCCTGTTTGAGAGTTTCAGATGGGGGGTCAACGATACCAAGACGTTTTCGCAGAGCATCAAACTCATCACCACCACTGATACCAATCGCAATATCACCGTCTGGCAAATCTCTAGGTATACCAAACGATAATTTCTCTACATAAACAGGTCTATTAAAAGGCTTCATCACAACATTGACGTTAACAGTCTCGCCGGGTGCGACCACCGGTTTATCAACTGATATACGATCAATTTTAGCCACCTGCCGACCGTTCTCTACTACCACATCCACAGTCATACTTGTGATTGCAGCGGCCTCAAAATCGTTACCCATAAGCTTATCGACAAGAGTACCCACATAGCCGCTAACAGGATCAGAAACAGAGCCCCTCATTCGAGAAAGGGAATCTCCAGTCATGTGGGCAGGAAAATTAGCGGCAAAGCGATCGGTTCGAGCTAACTTACCGTGGCCCTTAATCTCAATTGAAGAAGCCAGTTTGACTACATTAGGTACTTCAGATTGATAGGTCGAGTCTAGAGCCGACATAAGCGTTGCAGTAACAAGGCTCGGGGTCAGCTCAGGATGATCAACAAGTTGGCAGTGATAGGTTTTCTTTACGTGTCTATTTTGATCGGTAACGGTAACGGTGAGCGGAATCAACTCACTATAGCGGCCAATCTCGCCGCCAATTGACCAAGGTCGATCTGCAAATATAGTGCCAATAACTTGCAATGGTGATGACAGTTTAAACGACACAGATAAGCTCGGCAAAATATCGTGAACATAGGCCGTCGCCATAGGAAAAGCTACTTGCCCTGCATCCATAAAAGCATGACCGAAAGCAATTACCTTATTGCCGAAGATACATGTGGCCGTGCCCGTCGCTGAGCTAGAGAAGCCACCGGTAGAAAGCATAACCGCAACAGCACTACCAGGAACCAGCTTGACAGTGCCAGCTTCAGCTGCTGCCACAGTGGCGGCGATATTACTCTCAGACTTAGATTCTTTTATTTCTTCTAGTTTTGCTTCAAGCTTACTCTCGCCTTTGCCGCTGTGTTTAACGGTCTTAGCGGCACTGGCATTAAGTGTGTTCAGATTACTCAAAGTCGGGTCTAACGCGCCCGAAACGCCAGACGAGATCGAAAGGCCCACATCTTTAAATTTATCTTTGAGAAATTCTTGAGCCCGAGGAGAATAGCCAGCCAGAGATACAGGTGCCATCAAAGGAACGAGGTGACTAGCAGCCCCAGATCCAAAAACAGAGTTAAAACCAGAATCAGCTCCAGATGAGGTCGGCAACGCCACCGCCCCTGATGAAGTAGAATAATCTCTAGAAGAATCTCTGAAAGACCTAAAGGATGTCTTGCGGTCAGTAGCGCCGGGTCGATCATCGAAGGAAAGCACTTCAAGCATATCTGCTACTGGGGTAATGCCAACAATTGGTTCCTTAGAGAAATCGAAACCATACGAAAGTGCACCAGCAAGTCGACCATCTATATAAATTGGCGAGCCCGACATGCCCCTGACCACATTATTTTTTCCCAGGGCCGCACCTGAACAGCGCACTAAGATTGCATCTCTTCCATTCAGAACTTTCTTAATGACACCGATTACCTTGACCTGAAATTTTTCTACCTTGGTACCCTGGAAGACGCTCAAGCCGTAGCCTTCCATGCCCGGCTTGATTTCAGCCAAAGAGATATATTCGTTTTTCTTGAGGTACTTACTAATGAATGTATTGTCGTGGGGGCTGAAGTGATTCGGAGCTTCCACAGCCAAAGCCGGCAATATATTGAGGTTTAGAAGCAGTAAAAATGCCGAACCAAAAGCAACGAGCCGTCTGGGTAGGCAATGCGCGACAATATAATTAGAAAACACTGGCACCACAAGAAGTTGAACTACAATTTCAGCAATATACAAATGTCCATAGTAACAGTTTGCTAGAATCCGCATTCTAAAAGCTACATTCAAGAAAAGCGAGAAGTCATGAGCCCTTATCGACATGCCACACTGACAACTAGTCTCAAAGGTCTGATTGTCTCTTTACTTGCCTGTCTGTCTCTGGCTTCTAATGCCGCCTGGGCTCAATCGCCCATACCTGGTGGAGCGCCACGACCCGGCCGCTATACAAACGAAGAGTCGCTTGCGCCGGGTCAAGATTCACCAAACTCAAATAACAACCAACCAACTACTTTCAATTCTGATAACTCCGGTATCAGTCATAGTGGACCCCAAACCAAAACTTCGCGGTACCGGCAGCTGCCGCTGACAGCAGCCGATGCTAAACAAAAGCTAGACGAGCTAAGAGCGGCCCTTGGCGTTTCAAGACCACAAGACGTGCAAGACGGAATTTACGAGCTGGTGGAGTGGCTTCAAGACGCAGCCGATGCTCACTACCGCATGGCTACGGCCTTCACAAAAGCTGACGCCAAGCGCGAAGCGGCCTCAGAGAGACAATTGACAAGCCGCTTTGGTCAACTCAAAAGAGAAGCCCTCTTACTCAAAGCCGATCTATTAATCAAGCAGAAGCGTGCACCTGAAGCTCTCACGCCCCTGGTTGACATCGTTATTGCTGACCCTAAAGGGACAACTGGGGTTGCCGCCTACCACAGACTGCAAGATCTTGGCTTCTCGCAAGAATTACCTAGCGATATTGCCAATAACCCGACGATACAAGCTGCATCAGCCTCTCCAGCAAAACCAGGCAGTAAATAACAGAACAAAGTTGTCCCAGGTTGGCTAACAACTAGCAGGGATGCTCAGGTCGATATAGAATGACGTTTATTCGCAAGGGATGCATTCAATGAATAAGAAACTTACTCAGTACATTGCCCTGGCTCTTTTGTCGGCTCCTCTAGCCATATATTCGCCGCAACCAGCGTCGGCTGAACCGTTTCAGCTCGGTGTTGAGCAGCGCGGTCAAGGCCAAACCTATGCTCCTGCGTCATCTGGTGGTTACTACACGCCACAAGCAATCCAGCCGATCGCCCAGCCAATGCAACAGCGTCCGCCCATACAAGGCAATGCCAACAGCGGCAGAATACAGGGCGGAGCCCAACAAAATCGCCCACCGGCCCAGCGTCCACCAATGCAAATGGGGGTACAAAGTGTTGCCCTGCCACCGGCCTTTATGGGTTCATGGCTAGTGATTGGTCAAAGAAGTGCCGTAGAAGCAAAAACCCCTGAGTTTCAACAACAGGCAGCAGGCGCTTTCCAAACCAATACTCGCAATATTTGGAATATCAGCGGCAATCCCCAGCAGGGTTATGCCATGAGCAATGATATGGGTGTACAGACCAGTCTGAAAATTATGAAAGTAGCTGGCCAACAAGCCGTGATCTTCTATCAGCATCCCATGGGCAAATCAGGCACGGTCATGGCCCAAGAACAAATCATTATGGAATTGCAAAATGGTGGAGCAAACTTCACTGGTTTTGAAAAAATATCAATCAACAAGCAAGGCGAAGGCGTAAGGGCCACAGTCAAGTATTCACTCTCTGGTCAACGCCAGTAGCCAAAAGCAAGAAAACAAAGACAAACGCTGCGTGAACGGCTCGGCGAAATTTAGAGGAATCACATTGAAAAAGAAAACCGATGACAAAAGAGCGTTCGCTCTTCTGGCTGCTGTGGCCACGTTGTCATTAGCTCCTTTAGTTGTTTTTGCCGAAGAGCTCACACCCCTGCCTCTGAAAACAGACCCACTGCCAGTGAAAGATGTTGGTGACACAGTAGCAGCCCCCATGGTCGAACTACCAATTACCCCAGAGCAAGCTGAAGCCGATAAAAAGGTGGTCTTAAGTGGCAACGCAGCAGCCCGCCACTGACTCGCTACGAAGGGCAAAAACTTAAGTTTGTCGAAGTCACCATCAGAAACAACGGAACCTATCCGGTGGTAATCATTGGTGAAGGGTCCAGGGGCATCGGGCCAGGCCTCAACCTTTCGCCTCTCCCCTTAGCTACGCTACTGAAGCTCGATGACCATATCTTGAGCAAAGGCGACAAAATTGCAGTGGGAGCAATTAGTATTGGCACCGCAGGCTTAGCCGGACCACTATCTTACGAAATGCTCACCGCTCAAGATCACCGCAAGCGCAATCTAGGCATAGCGGTGGGAAGAGATGCAGGTCGCCACGAAATTGAAGAAAGCCGACTGAACCGCCGCGTTATTTTGCCTCAAGACGAAACCAAAGGTTGGCTCGCTTTCTACGATAGCGCTGCGAGCGGCATGAATAGCCTCCTTGTGCCTTTGACCTATCCCTATAACAACAGCAGCGGCTCAGTTACTATTCCAATATCTAATCCAACGGCGACAACGAGCGCCAAAGCCAAACCTGTCTACAATAAAGCCGAGACTGCCGGAGCACGCGGCGGCCCCCAACCAGTTAGAGCAACGCTACCCAATATTTAAAACAGTAAGAGAGATCCTGAGGAGGAATAAATGTCTAAGCTCAAGAGAGCCATATCAGCACTGTCGGCAGTATCACTACTGGCACCTTTATTGATTGGCATGGCCGCTAGCCCAGCCATGGCAGCACCTTCTTCAAAAGGAGCAGCCGTAAAGAAAAATGTGGGCGATGCACTGGTGATGATGGAGACCACAAAAGGTCCAATCAAACTAGTAGTCTACAAGACTGAAGTGCCACAAACTTCCTATAACTTCTTAGACTTAGTGGGCAAAGGCTTCTACAACGGCTTGACTTTCCACCGCTACGAACCAGGGTTCTGCATTCAAGGTGGCGACCCAGATGGCACCGGCACTGGCAACTATGTAGACCCTAAGACTAATCGAATTCGCCGCATTAATTTAGAAATCAAACCAAATTTGAAGCACGATGCCGCTGGCGTTCTTGCCATGGCCCGTTCAAGCAGCAGAAACTCGGCCAGCTGTCAGTTCTATATTACTCTTGGACAAGCTTCTTTTCTTGATGGCGATTATGCCGTATTCGGCAGAGTAGTCGAGGGCCTAGACAATGCCATGGCTCTGCGCAAAGGCGACAAGATGACCAAAGTGACCGTGGTCGACCCAGGCAAGTAACCTAATTTATATACAGATGCTAAAATTACCCAGTTATTAGTTAAACGGAGGAAGCCCTCAGTAGAGCCTAGGCTTACTGCAGAGGGCAAAGACGAATGACAGATCCAATCGTGGCGATCGAAACCGACAAAGGTACGATCAAGATTCAAGTACATCAGACAGAAGCCCCAATCACAGCCAATAACTTCCTCGATCTAGTGGAAAAAGGCTTCTACAATGGTCTCAATTTCCACCGCTACGAGCCAGGCTTCTGCATCCAAGGTGGTTGCCCGACTGGTTCTGGTACTGGCGGATATTCAGATCCGGCGACTGGAAAGAAGCGCAATATCAAACTGGAAGTAAAACCACATCTCAAGCATGATTCTGCTGGCGTGGTTGCCATGGCTCGCTCTAACGATCCTGATTCAGCCAGCAGTCAGTTTTACATAACCCTTGGACCAGCTAATTTCCTCGATATGAATTATGCCGTCTTCGGTAAAGTAATTGAAGGTGATGGCGTTTTCATGCAATTGCGCAAAGGCGACAAAATGAACAAAGTATCTGTTGTTCAAGCTGCTGTTAAATAGACCAAACAAAACAACTACAAAAAAGAGAAGAGGCTTCGCCTTCTTCTCTTTTTTTTGGCTAGTCTTTTTGCGTTCACACTATTTGTCAATTTCTTGATTAGCATGTTTGTAGTAAAAATAAATTGGCAGACCAGCAAGCAGAACAGCTAAACCAGCAGCTTGATGCACCCAATTGACACAAAAGAAAGCAGCATATCCCCAGACGCCAACAGTCAAACTAGCAACGAACCAAACGAGCCAATTGCCGCGTCTGCCAATGCGAAAAGGTCGCTCCATATCGGGGTCGCTATAGCGCAGTGAAACCACACAAATGCCGTAAAGCATAGCGACAAAGGCATACATAAAGCCGAATACTTCAGCTAAGAACGTGTAGGCATCGGGGAATAGCGAGGTATGACTAAACAAACATGCTGCCAATGCAATAATTGTCATGCACCAAAACTGAAACCAGAGAGCATACTTGGGCACACCGGTCCTAGGGCAGAGTTGGCCAAACTGAAGAGGAAAGAGCTTTGTTTTCGCCATAGAATAACTCACTCGCGAAATGCCAAGCAAAGCCGTAAACCCGCAGCCGACAATTGAAGAGACTACCGCAGCAGTAAACAAAATGCCGCCAATCGGCCCAGCGATAGCTCCTGCTAAGGCGGGGCAGGTGGCCTGCACAGTACTGCCCACAAGAACCAAAGTTGTCTTGTCGGCACTAAGAGTTAGCGGTGCGACTGAAGCAATAGAAATACAAATCACTAAATAAATCGCTGTCACCGTCAGTAGTGTCAAAAATACCGCACGGGGAACACTCTTGCGAGCATCTCTGGTTTCAGCTGACATGCAACCAGTCATTTCCATAAACGAAAAACCAGCCATAGCCAGCATAAAGACCGAGGCCACTTTGCTCCATAACGAGCCGGATAAAGAGTCAACAGGGCACTTGACGAGATTATCAAGGGAAGCTCCTGGGTGCAACAAAACCAGCAGACAAAAAACAATCGCCATCGCTACTTTCATTAAAGTAAATACAATATTTATTGAAGCTGCCGTACTTACTGTTTGCAGATTGAGTAACGTAGTGACCACACTAAGCGCGACAATCACTAATGGTGCAAACCAAATTGGCGCATTTTGCGGATTAGCAAAAAAAGCCGCAGCCAGTAAACTAGCCAGACCGTTAGCCATGCAAGCAAGGCCAACAATAATTGCTATCCAAAACAACCAACCTGTTAAGAAACCAAGCATCTCGCCGCTGCCTGGCACGAGGCGCTTTAGAGCATAAAACTTATAAACATAAGGGCCACCAGCCTGAGGAAACATTGAGGCTAGTTCCATCAAAATTAGAGCTAGCGGCAGTGACATTGCCCCAGCGATGAGCCAGGCGACAATGGCAGCTAGAGCCCCTGAGCGAGCCAGCATCGGCCCATGAATGAGCCAAGCCATTGAACCAATAATCGATCCTACGCCGAGCATCCAGGCAGCAAATGAACTGATACCAACTCTCAGTCCATCATCAGAGTTCGACGTGTTGACATCCATCTTTATCTCGCAGCTAAATGCATTACTAAGTAATACCCACTGAGGGGCAACGCTGCTAACATAATGCCCATGACTGAAAATTTAGCAGTGCTGGAGCCCTTACCAGCTACCGACAAGAATACAGGCCTATCACAAGAGCAGGCCGAGCAAAGACTAAAAGCAGACGGCCCCAACGAGCTTTCAAGTCGAGCGTGGTTATTTTGCTCTTGGTTGCAACCGTAGTCTCTTTTGCTATGAAAGAGTATTTGCAAACAGCGGGCATTCTTGTCGCTCTGGTAATTAATGCGGCTATTGGCTTTTTAACCGAATATCGGGCCAAGGTCTCACTCAACAGCCTGGCCAAACTAGCTGGAGCCACTGCCAGGGTAAGGCGGGCTGGTGGAGACATTGAGCTACCTGTAACCGAGCTTGTTTACGGCGACATTGTGTTACTAGAGGCTGGCAATCGCGCGCCAGCTGATTTGAGCATTTTGGAAAGTGCTGCTTTTTCGCTTGATCAGTCGCATTTAACTGGTGAGAGTGTGCCTGTCTGGAAATCGGCTGAAGCTGAGGACCTCGAAGAGAGAATGGTCTATCAAGGCACAAGCGTCCTAGGCGGGCGAGCCATATGCGTAGTTGTGGCTACTGGCGCCAAAACAAAGATGGGTAAGCTCGGCCTGATTTTACAAGAAGTGATATCAGGGGAAACACCGCTAACAAAGTCACTCGATACCCTCGGTCAGCAACTTAGCTTGCTTGTCATTGTGCTCTGTGTAGTCTTTGGGCTAATTGGTATTTTAAAAAATGCCAGCCTCGAGAGGATGCTCGAAACTAGCATTGCCTTAGCAGTTGCCGCCATACCAGAGGGCCTGCCTGTGATTGCCACTCTGGCTCTAGCAGCAGGTATCCGCAGAATGGTTCGCTCTAAAGCGCTAGTTAGGCGCTTAGCGGCAGTAGAAACTCTGGGCTGCACCACAGTTATTTGTACAGACAAGACTGGCACCCTGACTGAAAATAAAATGATGGTTACCGACATTGTTTTAGACGGACTTGAGCTGAAATTATCAGGTCACGGCTATGAACCAGTGGGCGAACTGACAAGCAACGGCCAAGTCTGCAAGATTGACGAGCTAACCAAGCGAGTCAATGAGTTCTTGACTGCCATTGCAGCCTGCAACGATGCCAAACTTGAGCATAAGGCAAGCACCTCTTCTAGTGAGGGGAGTGAAGAGCTATGGCTTGTTCATGGCGACCCCACTGAAGGTGCGCTGATTACAGCTGCTATGAAACTCGGCCTCAAACACGAACAAATATTAGAGCAGTTTCCGCGCATAGCCGAAGTACCATTTGACCTAGAGCGCAAACGTATGTCTACAGTTCACCAGCACCCAGAGCGCGGTGACCACATATTATTCCTAAAAGGTTCACCCGGGGTTGTACTAGATTTATGCAGCAATATTCGCACTGCCAGTGGTGACATCGCTCTTGAAGATGACATGCGCTCTTGGTTTAGAACTAGAAACCAGGAACTAGCAAAACGTGGGCTACGTGTGCTGGCGGTGGCCAGCCGCTATGTTGAAAGTATTCCGCACAAAGACCAGCTTGAGACCTTAGAAGAGAAAATGGTTTTGCTTGGCCTAGTGGCCATGTCTGACCGCCCGAAAGAAAACGTTCAAGCCGCTATTGAGACCTGCCAAAAAGCCGGTATTCGCTTAGTTATGCTCACTGGCGATCAGCTCGAAACAGCCAAATCAATCGCCAAAGAATTAGGCATATTCACTTCACAAAACTCAGACCAACAAATATTGATTGGCAGCGATCTACAGAAACTAACCGACGAACAGTTTAAGGAGACCCTTAAACAAGTATCTCTCTTGGCTAGAGTGACACCTGAAATGAAGCCGATGACCGGTGACGGCGTCAATGACGCACCAGCCTTGCGACAGTCAAACATTGGTATCGCCATGGGCGAAACCGGTACTGACTTAGCCCGAGAAGCATCAGACCTGGTGATAACAGATGACAATTTCGCCACCATCGTCAAAGCAGTGCAACAAGGGCGCATTACCTACGCCAATATCAGTCGTGCTGTGGGCTACTTGCTGACAGCAAGCTTGACCTCGGTAGTAGCGATAATGCTGGGTTTGTTGGCCAATACAGGCCTCTTCCTTGAGCCTCTGCAGTTGCTCTACCTCAATTTGATTATGCACGTCTTTCCCGGCCTAGGAATTGTCCTGCAAAAAGGCTCAAGCGAAGTAATGAAGCAGCAGCCGCGTAAGCAAACAGAACAACTAATGGATAGATACGAACAGATTCAAATTGTCACCCGCAGCGCCCTTCTAGGAAGCATTATTTTAGCAGCGGTGCTCTACAACCAAACCTATCTCGACCAAGCTAATGCTGCCACAGTGGCCCTCGCCGCTCTGTCATTTGCGCTCATTATGCAATCATGGTCTTGGTTATCAGTGAGAGGTTACGCAACCGATGTTGCCTGGTATAAAAATGGACCTATGTTAGCTAGCACGGCAATCAACTTAGCTCTGCTTGCAGCCGCCCTCTATATACCGCCACTACAGAGCGTGCTCAACACTGCCTCGTTAAGCAACGCCCAGCTCTTACTTGTAGTCTCTGCAGCCCTAGCCACACAAGTACTCTCTATACCATTAAAGGCACTGGGAGCTAAAAGCGTGTCTAACTAAAAGTATGACTAAGCCCGCTCACCTGGTGCCTTTTTCAAAGTTTTGCAGTATTTATGCAGGGCTTCTAAAGTCGCCTTGTCTTTGACCAAAGTCTCATAGTAAGGCATGTGACCGGGCGGGGAGCTGAGATAATCTTTGAATCTAACGATGCTAGCAAGTTGAGTCGAACCAGCCAAAGGATGATTGGGATCAACTTTGTTTCCACCACCAGCATGGCAGCTGGCGCAATACATTTTAAATGCTTCAGCCCCTGTAGTCTTTTTTGCTACATCCTTGGCAGTGCAGGGTAGGAAAGCAACAGCAAAGAGAGCCAGAGCGGCTAAGGGCAAACCAAACTTGACATTCATGACAACAACTCCGAAACCTAATGGGTTTATGCGCCGGCCAATTAAATTCTAAACCTCAATAAAGCGGTGTTTAGAATATAGCTAAGCTTGGAAAATTTATTCAAGCATTACCGCAAAGAAAATTTTAGAAGAGCGGTTTTAAAGGTCAGAGGTTTAGTAGTGGCAGCAAAGCTAAGAGTCTTGATTTTAATGCTTAGCAGTTGCTTCTGCCTCATAAGCAATTCTGTTCTAGCTGCGGAAAATAATGAAGCTGTAGGGTTGGCAATACTTTTCAAGCAATCGTTTGCCAACTGGGACTGCAACCGAGATGGTGTGCTAACGAAAGATGAACTCGACCAAGCTCTGCAAAACCCAGCCATAAAGGGTAATCAAGCTGCAGCTCTAGCAGCAATTAAGATTTACTCGCGCACAGCCTGGAAAGAAGAGAATAGTACACAGACATTCACTTTGGCAGACCTTTGCTCAAGCAACAACACTACTGGCAGTGGCACGACTACAGCTCTGCCCAAACTCGTCAGCCTCTTCAACACCTATCAAAAAAAAATCGCACAAGAGTCACCTCTGCTCTTCTCTGACGGCCGCCCACATATTGAGGAAATCAGACAGGGCAAAACTGGAGACTGCTATTTTCTCTCGACTATTGGTGGCCTGGCATACCATACACCTCAGCGTGTGATAGATATGATTAGTCAAAACAGTGACGGAAGCTATACAGTGACGTTTCCTCGCCACCGGCCGATTGCTGTACCAGCTCCAACTGACGCCGAAATCGCTTGCTATAGCGACGCCGGCGAAGATGGTGTCTGGCTGCATGTTTGTGAAAAAGCCTATGCCATCTACAAGAACAAGAAAACCAGAAGAGACGCCACTGAGGCCTTAGAAGTCGTGATTCATGGCGGCTCTGGCGCGCGCATGCTGATGTTCATGACCGGCAATTCCTGCATACGCTACCCCACCAAAACGACCAGCATTGAGCAACTGCGCCAAGAGCTAATTGAGGCTCTGAGCAATCATCGCATTGTTAACACCGGCACCTCCGGTCACTGCCTCACTATTCTTGAGTACAATCCCAGCACCGATATTGTCACTGTCTGGAACCCATGGGGCACCAGCGGCATCTATTCGACCGTAAATCAACAGATGAATCATGGTGTTTTCAGCATGCCACTTACCGACCTGCAAAATTATTTTGTCTCGATTCTGCCAGAAACGCCGAGACCTTGGACCGTCGCTGACTTTAAGCGATTTAGATAACTAAGCCAAAATCAGTTCGACTGCATCTTCGCTTTCACTGCCACCCGGTCCGTGATCCTTGATTATTTCCACAAGCCAATCGAATACCGTTGCTCCTTGCCCAGATTTTGCCAACTGTAGTTGACTAGCAACAAAAGTTCTGTTCGCCGGATGGCAGTGCTCAAGACGAAGTTCCAGTTGTAGTGCGGTTTCGACAAACCCAAGCTGTTGTCTGGAGACATCAGAATTCTTCCAACACAAAACGAAACCCTCATCAGGGGTTCCAAACCCTCCTCTGAGAATATCGTTGAAGGCGTCAAGGTTACGGCCCCAACCATCAACTGGCATACCTGGTATCAGAACTCTACTAATTTCATCATAAAATGCTTCCAGGGTAGAAAAATTGCAGCCGTCTATTTCAAAGACCTGCATTAAGATACCTACAGTTTAATGAAGCGGCCCGAGGTCCAAAGGCTACCGCCGGCGCCCACAGCCACACCTAGAGCACACATCAATCCAGCTGTCTGCAGCAAGCTGAATTCAAGATTTTGAGGCATGAAGGGCACCAAACTCAAAATCTGATCTTTGACATAGGGGTCAACATAAAGGTGTATACCAAATAGCACTAAGGTGGCCAGCACGGCGGCAATGGCACCGTAAGCAGCACCCTGGAAAACAAAAGGACACTTGATATAGAAGTGACCAACACCCATCAAGCTAAGGATCTCAATTTCTCTGTGACGAGCCTTGATTACTAAATTGATAGTATTGCCGATAACAGTGAGAGTCGCAGTGGTCAAAATCGCTGTAATAAAGAAGCCAGAAATTTCTAAGAAGTGCCGCACTTCTGTGATTTTCTTGGCAATCTTCAAAGGCGAGCGGACAGTTTCGACCGAAGGCAATAGCTTGAGCTTGGTGGCCAGCAACTCAACTTGCTCGGGGTCAGCCAGTTTGACGTGCAAAGTATTCGGCAAAGGGTTGTTAATCACAGCAATCTTAAAAGTATGCTGCATATCGCGCCAAGCAACATCTTTCGGCACAATTTCAACTTGCCTTACTTCAGGCAATTGACTAATTTCGTTGGCGACCTTTTTAGGGTCATAGCTATCTTTAAGATAAGCCGACATCTCAATTTGGCTGCCCCAGGCATTGACCAAATTTTTCAAACTCATAGTCATCTGCAATACGCCACCAAATATGGTGAGGGCCACAGCCAAAATACTGACGACTAACCAGTTAGACCAGCCACTAGCCTTCAGGCCCAAGAAGGTCTCAATAAAAACGCGGCGAATAATTCTTAGAGTGCGCATCATAATTGCTAACTCATCTCCAATTCGTATATGCCGTTATCTACATCGGCCACCAACTCGCCATTTTTCAAGGCAATAACTCGCCTTCTCATGGCATTAACGATTGGCTGGTCATGGGTTGAGATCAAAACAGTAGTACCGCGCTGACTAATACGCTCAAGTAGTTGCACAATTTCAAGCGAAGTTGCTGGGTCAAGGTTACCTGTTGGTTCATCAGCCAGCAAAACAGGAGGGCCGTTGACTATGGCTCTGGCAATACCGACACGCTGCTGCTCACCACCAGAAAGCTCGGTGGGATAAGCGTCAAACTTGTGCTCGAGGTTGACCACCGCTAAGGCGCTATTAACACGCTTAGCTACTTCTTTTTCATCAACACCAAGTGCACGCAATACATAGGCGACGTTGTTAAAGACAGTCTGACTGGGCAGCAATTTAAAGTCTTGGAAAATAATGCCAAGTCGTCTGCGCAACAGAGGAATTTGACCAGCATGAAGGCGGTTTAAGTTAACACCACCGATGAAAACATTGCCATTGGTTGGGGTTTCTTCACGATAAAGCAAGCGCATCAAGGTCGACTTACCGGCACCACTTGGGCCCACCAAGAAGGCAAACTCACCAAGGGCGATATGCAAGTTTATATTGACCAGAGCGGGTCTTCCGCCGTAGTTTTTGTTAACGTTCTGCAGTCGAATCATGCGTAAAAGGCTCTGATACGGCCAAAATGGCGATTTGGATTTTCGGTTATTGATGATAACACAGTAGTCACGAGGAAGCCTCGGATCTCGCTGAAGGTGTCAGATTCTTCATTTTGAAGCCCATGCTAGGACGGAAAACAGTCCTTATGTATAGCCACCACGGGGCATTTCCAACATACCCGTAGCAAAGCAGAGGGGGCAGATTAGATTCGCCCCATGTAAGCGCGAAGTGACATCACCGCACTGTGAACAAACTGGGTAGTTGTGAGCCAATCGCCACTTCTTCAAACGCAGTTCCTTTTCATAGAGCGAGCGCATGCGAATAGCCAACCGCGAGAAGTCCGCCCCAGAGCCATCTTGATGCTCATCTATACTACTTTGTGGCTCAATATTAAAGTTGGTAGCGACAGCAGCGATTTGCAAAGCTTCATCAACACTAAGCTCAATGGCATATAGATCAGCTTCAGTAGGCTCAGGAAGCGGAACTTGAAACTGATAGGCAAATTCGTCACTCGTGGCTTTTTCAAAGTAGCGCTTCATATCAAAACGCATACCGTTTATAGAAATCCCTACCCCACGGGCCGCTTGCTTTAGTTTCTTCAGCAGGTCACCTTTGGCGAAACTAATTTCTTGCCCAGTAGAGGCATCTTTTACTGCAATAACAACATTGCCCTCACTATCAATAAACAGAGGTCTCGTGCGTGAGGCAAAGGGTTCACCAACGATATGAGGCCAGAGATGAAGGAATGTGTGCTCTTTCAAGCGATTATCAATGCCAAGTTGGCGCAGCAACTTAGGCAATACTTTAGCAATTGGCTGAAAGTTGCGACCCTTGCCTTTGCGCAGAGGTTCTATGGCGGGCTTATTTGAGCCTTCTGCCTTATCTTTAGATTTATCTTTGCCGTGATCAACCAAGAACTTGTCACCTTAGAGTGAGAAAGACCTAACTGGTGAAGTAAAGTTAGCATGAATACGAAAGTAGAACAGTATAAGGCCATTCGGTTATAATCAGCAGCTTCAGTAAGTTTCAGCCAAATAGAGGTTAAGAACGTGTCAGCAGAAGAGACAATTGCAGTATTGAAAAAGCGCTTCAGACCTGAAGCCGCAAAAAATCTCAGTGCCACTTACTTGATCAATATCAAAGGCGATGGTGCCGCAGCTTACCTCACTAAAATTTCAGATGGTACTTGTGAATTTGTTGAGCACAGCTCATCTGGTTATAGCCCTGCTGACTGCCAAATAACTATTGATTCTGATGACCTACACCAAATTATTAGTGGTCGTATGTCAGCCATGACAGCCGCTTTATCTGGCGTACTTGCCATCGAAGGCGAACTTGGTCTAGCGATGAAACTCGTACCAATTTTCTTTGAAGGTTAAGGCTAGCTATTTGCTTTAGCACAGGCCTCTAGCAAGGCGTTGAGACCCACTTCATAGGGCGGCAGTAGCCCGGCAAAGAGTTCGAAAGCAAAACGAGCCTGGTGCACAAGCATCGCCTTACCGTCAGAGTTCTCTAATTGATATTTTTGAGCGAGCCTACAGCAAACTGTGGGCTCGCTATTTTTTGCATAAACTAAATCTTGCACAAAGACTGCATTAGGCAAAGCCATGAACAAAGGCTCTAGCCAGGGCGGAACCTCACTATCGAGGTGACCAATCGAAGTAGCATTGATCAAAAGCTGACAGTGTTCAACAGCAGCGCTGAAATTCTCCTGAGCATCCACAGCAAATGAACGCAAGGTGAGTTGTGGCAAAGATAGCTGAGACAAGGCAATAGACTGCTCTAGGCTAGTTATGAAACCATCAGCCCGCTCTTTACTGCGACCAAAAATCTGAAAATCAGGCGCACCCATTTCAGCCAGAGCAATAACTGCTGCCCGGGCCGCGCCACCAGTGCCCAAAATGGCAACTCCTTTGAGAGAGGAAGGTGACAGAGATTGCTCAAGGCTAGCTCTAAGACCGACAATATCGGTGTTATGGCCCACTAACTTTTGCTTGTTAAAAACCACCGTATTGACAGCACCAGCTGCTCTGGCCTGGGGCGAACAACTTTCGAGAAAGTCGAAAACAACTACTTTATGAGGAAGAGTGACATTGATGCCATCCATGGCTTCCGCCCCCTTCGTCATGGCCGCCAGACGACTGGCCAACTGGCTTTCAGGCACATCAAAAAGGCGATAGCTACCGGCTATACCGGTGCAATTGAAAAAAGCCTGATGAATAAAAGGGGACAGAGAGCGACTAACGGAACTACCAATTAGACCAAGATTTAGTCCTAGATTTAATCGAGCACTAGCACTCACTAATAGTTAGTTTGCTGCTGGGTAGCCACACGCATTTTTGTAATGCCGGCAGCAGCTGCAGCACTCATAACTTCCACTACGTCTTTTTGCTTAGCATCACCATCGGCATTGAGAGTGACGTGCAATTCAGTACCGGGTGGTGCCTTGTCTTTAATCTCTTTGATCAAAGCAGTAATGATATTAACGTCGTGGTCGCGAATATACTTGCCATTTATAGCAAGCTGTCCGTCTTTGTCGATGTCGAAACTAATACCCTTAGTTGCTTCGTCTTTCTTAGCGTTCAAGGTCTCAGGCGGCTTAATTTTCAAATCTGATTTGTCGATCAAGGGCGCAATTAAGATCATAATTACGAGCAAAACCAAGAACACGTCAGTAAGCGGGGTGACGTTAATATCGGTGAATTGATCACCGACCGCTCCCATAGACATGGCCTACCTCCCCGTTTTCTTCTTGAAGTGAGCTTAGTGTGTAGCTGCTTCGTGGCCAACAAAGCTCAAGAAGAGCAGTTTGAGCAACAAGAAGTCATCGTTGAAACGCTTCACAGTATTAGTGTAAGTGTTGTTGAAAATAACAGCCATAATCGAGACGATTAGACCATAACCAGTTGCAATCAGCGCTTTTGCCACACCGGTCACAACCACCGGAGTACCACCACCAGATGCGCCCAATTGGTCAAGGGTGAATACAACCCCTACCACTGTGCCGAAAAGGCCGATGAACGGACAAGTCGCACCAATGGTTCCAAGTACAGCTAAGTGCTTCTCTAACTTACGTGATACCAAGCCGACAGTAATATCGAAGGCCTTGGAGAAATCTTCTTTTTGGTCAGCCATCAAGCGAACGCCTTCTTCAGCAACTTCACCAATAACTCCACCTAATTGGCTGCAAGATTTTTGTGCCTTTTGCAGGTCATTAGTTTCCAAATATCTTTGCAGAGTATGGATAAATTGAGTAACATCGCGGCGATTCTGTTGATAGTACATATAGCGCTCAACAGTAACGGCAATTGTCAACACCGAACAAATCGTGATCGGAATGGAAGCAAACCAGTCATGAATCATGAATTCGATGAAGTATTGGAGGAATTTACTTTCCATAAACGTTTATCAACATCTCCTTATTTGCTGGCCACTCCAACAGTTTACTTGCATGTGCCAACAGACCCTGACGAGTCTATCAGAAATTGCGGAATTTCCCGACACCACCACCATTGAATACGTTGTAGTCGAAGGTGAACTCAATATCTACATCATCAGGCGCTCCGGCAGGAAGCGGTCTGAAGGGAGCAGCATTCTCAACTGCTTTCAAAGCGGCCTGGTCGGCTATTGTTAAGCCAGATGAAGTAACCATTCTTAAGTTGGTCATCTGACCATCTTTATGCACCTTGAAAACAACTTTGACTCGCTTAGATTCGTTACCTTTCGGTGGGAACCAAGCACGCTTAATTCTTCGCTGCAAATCGGCCATGTATGGTCCGAAGTCTACGTCGGCGCGAGCGGCAACCGATGGACGGCCTTTGCCATCATCAGGGTTTCCAGCCTCACCACTACCACCACCGCCACCAGGGGCGCGAGCAACAGAAGGAGCAACGGCTATACCAGGTGAGCCGCCACCGGCTGCGCCACCACCACCAGAGCCACGACCGGCCCGAGTAGGTGCTGGGGATGGTCCTGGACCACTACCGCCACCGAGTGATCTAGCTCCACCACCAACTGGCACTGGAGTAGGTGGACCACCACCACCAGACATTCCGGAAGTAGAGGCAATATTTATAGGTGTCGGAGCCGGCCCTGGAGCAGTAGCAGAACCAGCGCCTACGCCTGCTTTAGGCATAGGGGCTATGGAAGAACCACCAATCTTAGGCATTGACACAGGCGACGGAGATGGGCTCGGAGAAGGAGCTGCCGAGGGATGGAAAAATGGATTAGGCATCTTCGGAGCTGGTGAAGGCGATGGGCTCGGAGATGGACTAGGAGAAGGTGATGGAGAAGGGGAAGGGCTAGGCGACGGCGATGGAGTCGGGCTAGGGCGCGGAGTTGGGCGCGGAGTTGGAGTAGGCGAAGGGGTGGGAGAAGGAGTAGGAGTTGGCTTAGACTGACTAGGCTTGGCCTCAGTTGGTTTAGCCTGCTCTTGGGCCTTACTTGGCGCCTTAGGAGCCGGTGAAGGTTGAACCGAAGGTTTATTTGGATCGTGCTTACCACCAGCTTGCGAATTGTGGGCGGCACGCTTCTGTGTTTTTGGTGGCGTCTTGGTGTTTTCTTCGTTCTGAATGAACTCGATATCGGTTACCTGAGACCTTGGCGGCGGTGGGATCAAGAAGAAGAAGGCCAGCAAGAAACAGGTAAGAAAAATACTTATATGGAATATGTATGAGCCACTAGTGGCCTCAGGCATTTCTAAGAAGTAATCATGATAAAGCGATTTACGCTGGAGGTGAGAGGCTTTATCGAAAGCATCACGGGCAGCAAAAACAGCAAACGACAAGAACAAGCCGATCAGCATAAATGAAGCGCCAGAGCCAATTTGCAACTGGGTTAACGAATCAGCAAGAGCGCCATTTAACTTCATCTGGTTACCCTCACCAAAGCTTTTCAAAGAAGCCATTAGTGGGGTAGCAAAAATCAAACCCAAGAAACATATATAGTTGATCACGCCAACCAGCATGAAAAGCAGGCCTTTGCGCTGCTCGCCATTATATAGCTGACCTAAACCAGGCAAGATGAGAGACATCCCCCCGGCCATGTTGGGATCGCGCTGTGTGCCTTGTTGTCTAGGTGATGCTGCAGTCATGAATTCGTCCTACGCTTCTACCGTCTTTGTCTAAGTATTTGCGCAGCTGGTAATTTAAAAGGGTGATCAACCGTAGCATCTATAAATTGATACTAGAGGTCTTGAGTGTAGCACAACAGACACTAGCCTGGCCCGGGTATCAAAGCTTGTTCGTCAGTCTTACTGAATAAAGTTATTTGACAACCACCAAGTGGCGAAGAGCTATTTACCTAACGACCATAGTTGATATACAAATGCTCTACAAGCTTCACCTAATGAAATTTCAACCGCGTTCTACTGGCAACTTATTGTCAGTAACATCACTATAACTTCTGAGCAAAACACTGGCTAACCCCTTTTTGCTAGTCATTGCCCGGGGTTTACCCCAGGCAATGACTGGCTCAGGAGATATGCTCAGTCAAAACGCTCTGAAGCTACCAGTGCCGCCGCCATTGAAGACATTGTAATCAAACGTGAATTCAATATCCACATCGAACGGAGCCCCTGGTGGCAGAGGATGAAATGGAGCAGCAGTTTCAATGGCTTTGAGAGCAGCTTCATCGGCTGCAGTTAGACCCGAAGAGTTAGCCAAGCGCAGATTTGTCATCTCACCATTGCGGTGTACTTTGAAAATTACCTTAACCCGCTTAGAACGGGCATCTCTAGGCGGAAACCAAGCACGCTTTATGCGCCGCTGTAGTTCAGCCATATACTTACTGAAGTCAACCTCCTTGACACTCGCTATTGCATCGGCTCCACGACCAGCGTCAGGATTAGACAAGTCACCATTACCGATCTTGTTCTGACCTTGCTGATTGCCGGGGCCTATACCCTGGCTGGTCACAGATGGTGCAACAGCAGGTCCACGGCCGTTCATTCCAGTGCCGCTTGAACCAGAACGGCTAGGTGCTGGCACTAGACCAGATTTGCCATTATTTGAGCGTGCCCCCACGGGAAGGGGCAAGACCGGCCCCCCCGAATTGGCCGAGGTAGAAATACCAGGAACAGAGGCTATCTTCACCTCGCCTGTATTGCCCTGGCTAAGCGAACTCAATGATGGCAGCTTGGGCATGTTCAGGGTGCTAGATGCTGAACTAGAGGCCGAACTAGTAGGCATGGCAAGAGATGGCCTAGGTATATTCAGAGCTGGCAGCGCAGAGGAAGCGACGAGAGGCACTACTGGCAGTGGCGTGCTGCTAATTGGATTTTTGAGGTTTTGGCTGGGTGTAAAACTTGGAGCGGCGCTTAAAGGAGGCGTCGAGACCGGCTTAGGCTGAAGAAAACTTTGAGCCACTCGCTGTAAAGTAGGCTGAGGTATCGGTGCTGAAGTCAAAGAAGATTGAGCAGAAGGCAGAGCGCTGGCACTTTGAGCCTGAGCACTTACTTGAGCTTGTCGCACTGATGACTGTGAAGAACGCGAAGAAGAAGAAATAGAGGAAGACCGACTAAAGTCACGCTTTCCCCCAGCTTTAGAATTATTCTCCGCTCGATTATTAGTCTTCTGCACCTCCTTGGTATTCTCTTCCGCTTGCTTGAACTCAATTTCGGTGATTTGAGACTGTGGTGGTGCCGGAATTAGAAAGAAGAAAGCAAGAATGAAACAAGCGAGCAAGAGACTAATATGAAAGATGTAAGAGCCGCTAGTGGTCTCAGGCATGCCCACAACATAATCTCGATAGATGGCAGCTCGTCTAAAGTATTGGGCTCGGTCATAGGCATCACGCGCAGCAAATATTGAAAAGCCGATAAACAAACTAATGAGGGCAAAACAAGCTCCCGAGCCAAGTTGCAACTGCTCAAGCGACAGTACCAAAGCTTGATTGAGCCTGAATTGATTAAGCACTCCAAAGGCCTTCAGTGACTGCATTATTTGCGGTGCCATAATTAGCAGAAGCAAAAGCAAATAATTAAGACAGCCAGTGGCCATAAAGAATAATGCTTTACGCTTCTCTTTATTGTAGAGCTGACCCAAACCAGGGAGTAGCATCGACATACCACAAGCTAAGTTGGCATCGCGCTGTGGTTCTAACGCATTGGCAGAAGGTGTATATAAAGGCATGATTAGTCCTGCGCTGTTGGAAAACCAATAACGAACACAAATTTCAATTTTTGATAATTTGGTTTCGGACCTTCTCTACTCTATCCTTTTGAAGAGCGCGAACTTAAGCCCGTTTTAACTGAGCTTAATACCGGGTTTTCCCTCTATTTATTCTTCTGACAAAAACAGGTTCCCTGTGGGAACCTGTTTTGCATGCTATCTGTCATGAGGGGCCATTTGGCTTTTAAATCTATCTATCGCTCAAACTAGCTACATAGTGGGCATGCGTAGTTCTTCGGCAAGCTCAATTTTCAGTTCATCACCAGGACGTACTTCAATCTTCTTGCCTTTCTTAGCACAAAGAACAGCGATACCAACAGCTAAACCGATACCGGCACCAAGAGCTGCGGCAGCGCCTTTGCTCATGCCACTACTGCTGCTGCTTGTCGAACTACTACTGTTGCTGCTGTTGCCCGCAAGCGCACCGATGGCTAAACCAGCCACAAATGGCAGCGCCACCGTACCGGTGTCGATGGCTATATCTTTCATGCCGCGGCGAGCATGAACAACCCCTCCACGAGCCACAATTGTGGCCACTAGAGGAATTTGTCGATTGTCAGGAGTGGTTATGTTATCAAACTTAAGCGCTACCGAACCAGATCTATTCAGGGCCCTTGGTGAATTCAAAGTAGCAATACGACCTTTGATGATTGAGCCAGCAGGCACCACAGTGCTGCCGTCGATGGTCAAATCTTCAGAGGTACGGGCGGAAAACTCATCGCCTTCCTGACTGGTATCAGAGTCAACAGCTGTATCCATAACAATCGGAATTTTTGTACCAGTAGGAACTACACGAATGTAGCCCTGCAAAACCTTTGAGTCTTTGGTAGCAACGCTTGTTGTTGCCTTGGTTTCAGAGCTTGTTTCAGCGCTAACATCAGTTTTCACTTCAGTAGATGTTTCGCTGCTTGCTTCAGCTGCTGCAGGAGCTGCTGCAGGAGTAGTTGTAGAAGTAGTTGTAGAAGTATCTACAGCAGCACTTGGCTCGGTCAATGATTCAGCCGGTGCGCTAGCACTGGTAGGTGTTGTATCAACGACTGGAGTCTCTTTTACTGGCGCAGAAACGGAAGCCTTGGACGATTCTTCATCAAAAATAGATGATTCGGCCGGAGCCGCAGCGGTACTGGCCGCGTTGGTCACATCACCAGAGTTGTCAGGCACCTTTCGGCCGGCGGATCTTGAGGGCTATAGATTTTAAAGTTGAGTTGCGGGTCAGCTGCCAAAACTGCACAAGTGGTTGCAGGTGAAACGGCAAGCATCAAACTAGCTGCCAAACATATAGCCTTAGAACTGAACATCTATTTTCTATCCCTATATTTGAGAGAATCGTCAATCTGTTAACTAACTGCCTACCGGACTATTACCTTACGTACGGGCTAACTCACTTACAGGCATCATAACGAGCTTACTTATTAACTGCCAACCTAAACTGTAATCTGGACTGTAATCTGGACTGTAATTCTGAACCGACCCTAGCAGTCAAGCGGAAGCTCATGGCAGTCTAACACTTGCGCAGCCTCAAATAATTAGTGTCTTCCAAGAAATCAACAGGTAACTTAAGGAAGAGGCACTGACAACCGCATTACAACAAGATTGCACGAAGTAAAAAAACTACTTAACTTTCTATATATAGATGAATTAAACTGGGTATTCAGAGCTACTCAGTATAAAGTGGCATCTAGAACTCGATGAGGAGACGTCAGTGATTCAGTGCCAGATATGCCAGGTCGCAAACGAAGACATTGCACAGTTTTGCAAAGAGTGCGGTGGGCGCTTGAGCCCAACCAAGCCCCTAATCACTAATTCCGCTCCCACCCAGCAAGCTGCCCCGGTTCAGCAAGCACCGGCCCCAGCTACGCCAGTAGAACCCCAAGCACAGCCTCGGCCAAAATTACGCTCACCACTGTTTGGTGGTTCAGAAGCTGATAATAATTTTGATGATGATGAAGAGGTTCAACCAGTATTAAATAAACCTAAGGGCAAAGGATTGCGCTCGCCACTGCTTGGTGGTGCCGATGAAGACGAAGAGGCAGCCTTTGAGCCTAAACCAAGAGACGCCAAGTCTCGTGGCCTGCGTTCACCGATTCTTGGTGGCAGCGGTGGCGGTGCTGATGGTGGCAAGAACAAAGAACACAAATCCACTTTTCCTCATCGCAGCCACGAAATAGAAGACCAAGAACCAAGCCCAACAGCAAAACTTGAGCCGGGTAGACACCAGAGCAAGGGTCTGCGCTCACCTTTACTAGGCGGAGACGACTTTGACCCTGAAGTTGGTCTAGCTGAAGAACCCGGCATGAGCAGTAAAGCTGCTGGTCAGGTCAAAGCTCATCACCGCTTACGCTCGCCTATATTTGGTGCTACAGATGACGATTATGAAGATGAGATCTTTGACGAAGAAGTAGATGATGTAGACGACCCAAACGTTTTACGTTCACCACTGCTGGCTGTCAAAACCCCAAGAGCGAAAACGCCTGCGCCTGCGCCCGCTCCAGCACCAGCAGCACAGGCGGCAGCGCCGATACATTCTATTACAGCTCCAGCTCCAGCTCCGCTTCAGCAATATCCAGCACCCCAAGCGCCAACGGCTCCGGCCCCTTATCCAGCAGCCAATCAAGCTTTCGCGCAAAATTCACCGACTTCAACTTCTGCACCGCCAGCAGCGCCTACCACAGCACCTCGGTATGAACCCAAGCCAGCGCCAAGCCCAAGCAATTCACAGTTCGGCATGGCGGCTCAAAACCCTCACTATGACTATGGTGTGCAGCCCGCTGCTATGAATGTGCCGGCTCCAGTTACTCCACAGCAAGCGCCAAGCCCCAACCCTGTGTCCGATAGCGACAGCGCGGTAAAAAAAGGTTTACGTGGCTCCAAGCTACTTTCAAGCGGCGGGAACGACAGCGACGACGACGATGAATTACTGGGCCCTAAAGACCGACGCAGTAAATCTAGAGAAAGACGGATGTCGAGACCAGACCGACGCAATTCATCATCTATAGATATAGATGATGATAATGATGATGTCTTGGCGCCATCCTTAAGACGCACTAGCTCTGGTGCTGGTGGCGCGGCCAACCCCATGGCACCACTGTTAATGGCAGCAGCAGCCTTTGCCTTAATCATCAAAGCATATGTGTTCGTACCACTTCTGGGCAATCCAGATTTGTTTACGAAAAACATGCCCTATGTTTTAGAGCAAGTTTCGACCATGGCAGTTTTACTTTCTCTAATAATGTACGCAATGAAAGCCTCACAGAAACCATAGAGGCGGTTGCCAAGGGATTGTTGCAAATATCAAGATTATCTCAAGATGCCAACTGAGATTGACAAAAGGTAACTTTCAAAGAGATAAGCGCATGGTATATTGTCGCTTACACAGGTAGATTGGAACTTATCCAAATAGTTTGAATTTGCCAGTTAGCCACCGAAACTTCCTAACTACTTCGACGTCTTCGTATTACATGAGTCATGAAAAATATGAATGCGAGAGACAATTAGTGAAAGAGAAAAGGACCCACTTAATGTTCTTAGAAAAGCTTGCCAGCTTAGGTTTAATTACCAGCGCCAGCAGATCAAATTTACGTTACTCCCGCAAAGTCTTCAGTTTGGCCTGCTCAGCCATGCTCTTAGGCTCAATGGCTCTGAGTTCTCAGGCCTTCGCTCTTTCTCTGCCCAAAGGCCAGAAGAAAGGGAATTTCCAACTACCTCTTAATACCAGATTAGATGATGGCCTTGATCCTGGAATCACTAGTAATACTACGAGTAATACCATTGATTCAACAACAGCTCCGTCTACTGCAGCGGAAACACCTAAAAGTGTAGATCTCAGACCATTTGGTTTGAACGACAGCGATACGGCGGTAAAACCGACAGAAGAGACAAGCGGTGATACACCGACTTTCAAAATTCAAGCGAGCGAATCAAATCTTTTGCCTAATGGCACCACGGCCAATGAAGGTCTTCCTGCTAAGAGCGTCAAGCCTGAAAAAGGTTTCTTGGGCATCGGCAAAAAGCATGCTAAAGACCTAATCAAAACACCAATGGACGCGGCCAAAGCCACTAACTCAATGCCTTTGGCTTTGATCAATAGCGAAGACGAAACTCAACAAAAAGCTGAGTTTCTGGAAACTAGTGAGCAAAAACAAATAGCTGCGCTGTGGGACGCTACTCTTAATCGCTCGCCTGATATTCAGTTTGTTGTGCAAAAACTTGTACCAACCAGCGACAGCGGCCATGCCGCTACGGTAATGACCCGCATGCTAGGCGGCGTTCTTGCTGGCTCAATTGGCGCCATGGGCATGATTGCTCCAAGCCAAGGTATGTATGCCGGACAAAGCTTTGCCAACCAAGCTCTTGGTCAGCTTATGGGTGCTGTCGATGATAAAGCTAAGCGCAAAGCACAGCTTGGTCAAGCCGAGTTGATTTCGCTCTATCAAATGGTGCGAAATACTTCAGATAAACTCGTCGACAACTATCGTCAGTACAAGAAAAATATTGTTGGACTCAATCGTGCCACCACAGATTTTGAAGACCTCAACAATATGATGAAAGATGCACGTGCTGGTCAAGACGCTGCTAAACAGCTTGATATGGAATATACAGTGCGCAAAGCTCAACGTGATGTCATTGCCATTAGCGATGATATCCACCGCTTCCGTCAAGGCTTAGTTGATATGTCTGGTGCCGAAGCCGTTGACAAGCTTGATCAATCTATAAAAGAAGAGCTACAAAATCTTGGTGAAAGCTCGACTACTGCCATTGGTAGCAGTAAGAAGATTGAGCCCAAAGACAAAACCCTGTAAAGTCAAAAATTGAGTGACATAATCTGATGCGCATAAATCAACGTGGATTCGTCTGGCTAATTCTAGGCCTCTGCGTAATGGCTGTCCCTGCTGCAGTTCTCACTCAAAGCGCTGGCGGGCAGAACGCCGAAAACAAAGAATCAGCCGCTAGCTCTGATGGCCTGATGACACGCTTCAAAGATCACATTCAAGTGGTGCGGCTATCAGGAATGATCATTGATAAAGCAGACCATTCCCTTTTTACTTCATCTGTGGGTTCATCAAGCAATGCTCTCAAAGAGCTGCGCAAAGCTTTAAAATCAAAGAAAGTAAAAGCAGTGTTACTGCGGGTTAACTCCCCTGGTGGCACAGTGCCAATGTCGCAAGAAATTCATGAAGCTGTGGTGCAACTAAAAGCTGCTGGCAAACCAGTGGTGGTATCAATGGGAGACGTGGCCGCATCCGGCGGTTACTACATTTCTTGCGCTGCCGACAAAATTGTCGCTAATCCTGGCACGCTCACTGGTTCTATTGGCGTGATCATCAATTTGATGAACTTCAAAGCCTTAGCTGACAAAGTTGGCGTCGAACCAGAAGTAATTAAGTCTGGTCTATTTAAAGACATTGCCTCACCTTACAAAAAAATGACCAGAGAGGAGCGCGATATCTTGCTAGCTCTGATTATGGATTCATACGATCAGTTCACAACTGCCATCGCCGAAGGGCGCAAAATTCCTATCGAAAAAGTTAAAACCATTGCCGATGGACGCATTTACTCTGGCCGGCAAGCGCAAAAGCTTGGTTTAGTCGATGAACTAGGTTCGTACAGTGATGCTCTAGCACTTTTGCAGACCATTGCCAAAGAACGCTATAAGTTGAAAGCCGACTTAGCTGTTGATGAAGACGATGATAGCGGCATATTGGCTTCTTTGATGGAAGGCCGCACTCAACTCACTCCACCTGGAGCATCCTCCCCTCTCGACAAACTAATTCCATCTCAGTTCAATCCTGAACTAAACAAGCAACCGCTCTGGCTAATGCAGTAGCAGTAAGGGATAGAATGCAGTAAGTCATGACAGACGACAGCTCACTAAACGAAGATTCAATTTCTCCTGAGAAACGCATTTCAGAGAGCAATCCCCGTGAGCTAGAACTGGCATTTAGACAAGTATTGATTCAAACACCCAAAGCTGGTGACAGCTCCCAGTCTGATCCTCTAGTAGATGCCATCCCTACCGAAGAAGAAACAAGTGAAGGCAAAAGTAAGGACATCTACAAAAATGGTTTTACACTCTGGGCCGATATTTTTTATGGCGTCCTAGTAGCGCCACGCCAGACAATGATGATTTTGAGCGACTCCAGTCGCTTTCCGAGTAATTTTGCCAACTTCAGCTCTGCAGCAATGCTTGTGGTGCTAACTCTCTCTATTACTGCTTTCCTAAAAATCAAACCAGACAATGCCTCTGCCAGCCTCCTCAACAGCTCACTTTTCATAGTCTCTGGTCTCAGCTACTGGGTGACATTGTCTTGTATTCTCTATTATTTGAGCATCTGGCTACGGGGACATCGCCTTACTTTCGGTAATGCTTTTATTGCGACAGGCTGGGCATTTCTGCCATTTGCCTTCTTTGCCCCAATTGCCTGTATGCGACATACACCTTTGTTTTTTCTGCTAGCGACCATACCAGCATTCTGGTTTATTGCCCTTGAATGGATTGCCTTTCAAACTTCTCTTCGTACCTCAACAATCAAGCTAGCTCTGATTTTACTGGTTGTACCACCAGTGCTTGCCCTGATTTACATCTTCTGGATAGGGCTTGCCAGTTTTTCCCTAATTTCGCAGCTGCTAGCTGCCTTCTAAACATATGCAGCCTCAATTACCGCTGGTTATTGCTGTAGTCGGTCCGACCTGCTCTGGCAAAACCAGTTTAGCCATTGAATTAGCCAAAGCGCTCGACGGCGAAATTGTAGCCAGCGACTCTAGAACTATCTACAAATACATGAATATAGGTACGGCCAAACCAACCGCTGTCGAGCAAGCTCAAGTGCCGCACCATATGCTTGATATTATTGAGCCTGATCAGGTTTACACGGCTTCTCAGTTTAAGCGCGAAGCTGGAGAAATTCTCAGTCAACTGGCAGGGACAGGAAAAATACCAGTAGTTTGCGGCGGCACAGGCTTTTACATAAGGGCCCTACTTGAGGGTCTAAAAATGCCTGAGGTTGAACCGCAAAAAGAAATTCGAGACCAGTTAGCAAAAGCAGCCGACGAGCACGGAGTTGAGCATTTACGTGAAATTTTGCGCCAGTTAGATCCAATATCAGCAGACAAAATTGGTGTCAATGATCGCTTTAGACTGATTAGAGCAATCGAAGTTTCACGGGTTCTAGAAGTACCTTTTTCGCAAGCAGCCAGCCGAGAACCAGTGCCCTACAATATCGTCTGGATCGGCCTCACAGTGGCCCGTCGCGAGCTTTTGAAAGAACGTATTATTGAGAGAATTGATAGTCAACTTGAAGATGGCTTAGTGGCCGAAGTGCAATCTATCTATACGAAATTTGGTGCTACTCAAGCCTTGAAAAATACGG
>LNEX01000317.1 GCA_001464165.1 bacterium Ga0077546 | reverse complement strand
TGGCTCGGCGGCAGTTGATTTGGTTCAGATCCAATACTCAAATGAACTGGTTTGCCATCGACGAGCTAGACAATAAAACTATTTTCGACCAGTGCATTGCCAAAATAAAAAGCCTATCGCCCTAGCTAGTAGTACAGAAAAGTATCGCAGCAACATATCTAACACTAGACGCCATCGCAATTAGAGCTATACTAAGATTATTCTTGGATAGGCATTTTTGAATGAAGCTAACAAAAAATCAGGAAGTAAGAGAAGTTCCTCTTCCCTTCAGTGATGGCCTTCTTTCAGCAAAATTGTGGAAAGTCAAAAACCGTTTCGTAGCATCAGTACCAGAGCTGGGCCTGAGCTGTTACGGCGAGTCAGATACAGAGGCATCCTTTCGCCTTTTCACAGCATTATTGAAATATTACCGTCAACTAAAAGCGCACAAAGAAAAGTTAGGCGAAAAAGGGATCAATCACCTAGAAATATTGAGCAAGTGGATGGAAGGAATCGAGAAGCGCATGTCTGGAGGCGCTACTGCGACGAACTTGCGCCCGAAAGAAAACAACCTAGTCAGCTTAGCGTCCCGGCGCCCACGTCTCTCTTAAGCTACAAACTATTCAAAAAGTTATCTTTGGTTCAGCGAAACCACGCTCTCGCATTACTATGTCGAGCTTCATTTTGTGCAAGCCTGATTCTAACCCAACCGGATATTGGTGAGGATTGAGCAGCCGCATTATAGACGGATGGAAAGCTTGCAGACGCTCGTGGCGCCGTGCTCTTGCTTGATCCAGGGTGGGCAACTTATAAACTAGCTTTCCTTCTCTAAAAATGGGCACAAGCAAATCTTCAAATACTGCTTCTGGCGGAATGCTCTTCCGACGAGTGAAATCAATTGGATCGACAATCACTGGTGCTTCGAGGTCCTCTGCAATACCGCTATTTTCACAATCAAAAATCATATCAGCAATAAAACGTTTAACCCCTGGACGACCGTCACTATGAGCCTCACCACTGAGATAGAAACGTCTGATTTGATGAATACCTGGGGTAGATATTTTTATAACTTGCTCAGAGAGCTTGAGGCGGTACTGCCAATTTTGATCATGTTGACGGCGATCGCGCACACAAGACAACTTATAGACCCCCCCGAGCGACGACTGCTCCCCAGCGGTGACGAGCTTAGTGCCCACCCCCCAGACGTCAATTGCTGCACCTTGGTCAATTAAAGAGGCAATCAAAAACTCATCTAAATCGTTAGAGGCGACAATTTTAGCCTGAAGAAAACCTGCTGCATCAAGCATCTTTCGCGCCTCAGTACTGAGGTAAGCCAGGTCACCAGAATCAAGCCTGACTCCGGCTAAATCATGACCGTTGGCCCGCAACTCAAGCCCAGCTTCAATGGCGTGAGCCACACCTTGCAGAGTGTCATAAGTGTCTACCAAAAATATACAGTTGTTAGGCATGATACGAGCATATTCACGAAAAGCAGTCAATTCGCACTCATAAGACATCACCCAGCTATGGGCGTGGGTGCCCTTGACCGGGATGCCGTAAAGCCTCCCAGCGAGTACGTTTGAAGTAGCGTCACAGCCACCGAGATAAGCAGCACGACTGGCAGAAAGACCTCCATCAATGCCTTGGGCACGACGCAGCCCAAACTCCAGTATTGAGCCCCCTTGGGCTGCCAACTTCAATCTTGCCGCCTTGGTGGCAATTAAGGTTTGGAAGTTAACAAAATTGAGGAGGGCAGTCTCTAACAGTTGGCATTGAATAATTGGGCCTTTTACTCGAATTAGGGGTTCGTGAGCGAAAACCACCTCACCTTCTTGCACGGCATCGATATCGACAGCAAGTTTTAACTGACCCAGATAAGCGAGAAATTCAGCACTAAAAAGCGGCAAGTGGTCGCTACCTACTAGAGTAGCCAGATAATCAAGATCAGTTTGAGAGAAGTGAAAGTTTTGCACGAAATCGACCAAAGCCGCTAAGCCAGCGGCAATAGCAAAGCCACCAGCAAACGGGTTCTTGCGAAAAGACATATGAAAAACAGCTTCTTTCTCCAGAGTTCCTGAGGCAAAGTATCCGTTGGCCATGGTCAGCTGGTACAAATCAGTCAAAGTGGCAAGACTTGGTTGATAGACATTACTAGGCGCGCCAGATATAGCATCTTGCAAGGTAGAGCTGTTGATTTCCATTTGTGACGATGCTTCCTATTTTTGAACTAAATTTGGCGCCAAGACGTTTTACATATAAATGACAAAGTTTACCCCTTCAACTGGCCAAGTTATGAAAATCTCCCAAATTGGCTCAATTTGGCCAACAATAGCCTTACTTGCAACCGCTAACATTGGCCCAACCATTGCTCATGAAACATCTTGCTCTGCTTCGGCGACCTATAAATACGAAGGCAACTTGATTTCGCGTAAATTTCACCAACCTAACTGCCCCTATAGCCTAGTTATGGCCAGGTTTAGAAAAATCAAGTTCGATACAAAGAAACAAGCTTTAGCTGAAGGCTATAAGCCCTGCCGCTTCTGCCTAGCAGCCGCTACTCGAACGGTTCAGGCCAAATTGCTCAAGCCAAATTGATTAACACTAACATTTCAAGTAGAGACAACCTGTGATATCAGACCCTACCAGTAAAAGGTGGCGCTGGTCTGTGGTATAAACGACTTTGAGGGACGGTTACTAACGAGCTATACCTATGACTTTTCAAATTCTGGAACAGGACATGGCCAATGCAATTGGTTTTGTCTATGACCGCACAGTAAGCCCACCAAAATTCTTGGCCCAAGGATTTTTGATATCTAAGAGCAGATTTGTTACCACTGCTGGTAACGTCTTCCATTACCCAGACGCCCCATGGGCCTTGAGCATTTACTTCCCCCATGCCGACATCACAATGGGTGTGAAGACACTGTCTCTGCACAATGATTTCGACAAAGTACAAGCGCGCAGCCAATATTTGCAGCAAAACGGTTATCCCGGTGAAATGCTGCCCGTTTTACCGAACGATATGGCCCTTCTTGTAGTAGACAGCATGCTGCCGGAGCTTCAGGCCGAAAAGGTAGCTGAGCTAACCAGAGCCATGTCAATTCCGTTCAAGAAAGATGGCGTTGAGTCATCAGGAAATATTCATGGCAAAGAATTTTTGCAAGTCATCAATACTCTATTAGAGCAAAAGCGCTCAGGCCTGCTCACCCTTATCGATATTCACAATATTCCAGTAGCCCGCCTGCTACTTGCCGAAGGCACAATTCCCTTGGTCTATTACCGGCAGCCAGAACTTTTGCCGGCCTATGCTTTCTTCGAGCTAGTTATCAAGCAGCCTGCTCATGGTTTTGAACCAGAAGGCCCATTCCCTTGGCCGGACGCAGTGCCAATCAGTGCCCCAGCAGACCGCCTGGTATGGGAAGGAATGCGCCGCGCCAACGAATTAAGCAGCGTATACGCTCAACTGGGTGGCAAAGATGCCCGTTACCAGAGAGTCGTGCAGTCTTATGATCCCGCTAGCTCATCTGAAGAAATTCGCTGGATGGCTGGTCGTTTGTGGGAAGCTATGGACGGCTTCCTCACCCTTGAAAACCTGGCTGAGCGCGTTGGTTCAGATAGTTACACAGTTTTGGTGGCCGTGCGTGAGCTAGTTAACCGTGGTGTTTGCTCGCAAATCAATCGCAAAACTCCTTTCCATTGCAATGGAACCGTTGGACCACCTTTAACTTCGCACACCGACTTTGAAGTCAATAATTGGGACAATCTGCAGTGCTTTTATTTAGATCCACTTTCAGGTAAACCAATCTGGCTGCAAGGCAATTATTTCGGCAGCGCCAGCGCCGCTCAACCAAAAAATATGCTGCACACCATTGTGGTGCCAGCCGAAATTACTGGAGCCCTGGTTTGCAAAGACTATAAGCTCATTGGTTTGCATAGCGGCCCTCAATCGGTAAAAGCTGGTCAAGCTGCTCCACCGGTAAAGTGCTATCAATTTATGTGGATGGGTGCCTTGCTCGATATGAGCAGCAAGAAACTGCGCACTTCCACTGAGGCCGAAGATGCAGAAGGTGGTCTCGGTACTCTGCGCAGTAAATTGGACGCTGAAGTTGTAGCCGCAGCATCCCCAGACGTTGATCGCATCGTCTGCCCGGTCTGCTTCTCTAGCAACGCTGCTTATGGAGCGTGCACTAGTTGTGGACACATTATTGACGCACCACCGCCAGAAATTGACACTAGTTCAGTGAAAGGCAAGGCCAGCAAAGCTGTTAAAGTGATGCAAAAGAAAACTGGTCTAACCAAAAAGCAATTGATCATTGCTGGCGCTGTTCTGGTGCCGTTATTCCTAATCACCCTAATGAGTATGCCCAAGCCTCCAGCAGTAGTTTCACCAACTGCAGGCACTACTTCTGCAGTGCCTGAACAACATCCCTCTGCTGAGAAAGCTACAGCTTTAGCTGTGAAGTCCGCTGGCTTTAAAGTGCTAGCTATTCCAGACTTCTGGTACGAAGACACCAGTGAAATCTCAAAACCAAATGATTCATTTGGAGTCTATTCAGAGCGCGCCAATCAAAAGATTATCTGTACCGAATTTGCTGATCTTTCTCCTGTAAGCAACCTCAGTGCCTTTACTGGTAAGCCTCCCTATGTAGAGATGACCATCCTCGATACAAGAGGTTGTGTCATAGATCAGGGCAAACAAGTTCTCGGTGACGGCACCTTGAGCTGGATGGTAGTGAAAGGAAAGTCCAAAGATGATAAAGACAAATCTGTTTTAGTTGCATCCTTTCCTTCTATCATCGCTGGCAAGTCTTTCTTAGTTGTCGGCCAGCCTTTCAAAGAAGATGCTAACAATCAGGTTTATGATGCCAAAGGAGCGGTTAGCATAATTGACCAACTCGCTACTGAGCGCACCCAGCAAGCCAACAATCAAAATGCTGATCCAGACGATGAGCCTGATGTTGATGACGAAAATAGCAAAGAAGCAAGTGACGTTGAATTAAAGGCCTTTTACGCCAAGGTCAAAGAAGCTATCAAAGAAAAGTTAGTGCTGCCTGACTTTGCTCAAGAAGAGATGAAGAAAGAAAAATCGAAGCGAAGAAAGTGGAAAATTAGACTCACTGTTGGGGTAGATTCAGACGGAAACGTCAAACGCTTAGAGAAACAAGCCCTAGAAGAAGAAGACTATGAGAAAATTTCTAGTGCGCTTCAACGGGCTGTGAGTGCCGCTGCGCCGTTCAAAGATGTGCCCCACATCAAGAAGCCTGAACTGATCTTCTTAGTAAGATTATCTGGCGACAAAGTCAAAGTTGAAGTGCCAGATGGCGATTCTGGCCTCTAAGCAGAGGCTTTATAAAACTTCGATATTAGATCCTGGGAAGTAATGTCCCAGGATCTTTTTATAGTCGTAGCCAGCTTTAGCAAATCCTTGAGCGCCGGTCTGCTGCAAGCCCACACCATGACCAAAGCCAAGACCATAGATATTGAGGGTCTTGAGAAGCTTGAGATCGTCAGATTCATGTGAGAAGAATATACGGGCGCTGTTGAGGCGAGCCAGCTTTATCTCGGTGTTAGCAAAAGCCTTGCGAATTACTAACTCCTTTTTTATTTGCCAATCACCGCTGCTGGTTTTAATTCTCATAGCAATTGCCACACCCGAAACACCACGTTTTAGCACGTCAATATGCTCAATATGACCAAATTTTCCTGATTTCGGTGGTATCACAAATGGTGCAGTGTCTGCGGCCTGGGCTAGTTTTTCCACAACATGGTGCATGTGAGACTCAAGGGCATCAGCAGAAACCCTTACTCGCCAATGAAACTTGGGCGTCCAACTATCCATCGAAATTTGCGTATCATGTTTCAGTGCTGCGGCTTGATACAAGTAGCGTAAAAACTCTTCTGTCCCAGGAGCCACAGTAAACTTGCCCTCCGGTCGACCAGCCAAATAGGGCAAGGGTTGAGGCGGAAACTCATTAGTGAGCGGGTCAGAGAAGCAATTCTCGTAATTCTCAGTATGGCCACCGGCATTAGAGCTAAACAAAGCTAGCAGTGGCTGACCTTGATAGGTAAGAACTTGACCAGCAGTGGCGACAACAGCCCGTTCAATACGCTCGTCAATCTGCCCTAGCCCAGCGAAATATTGACAGCACATGTAAGAATCGCAAACGTTGGCATTGTCTCGGTCATGAGGCAAGCGCGGCTTCAGGGCATAGGTGCGGGCAGCCAGAGCCTGACACTTTAGGGCCTCTAAGTCATAACTAGCTGGCATTTCAGAGGTGAGCACCCCTCTGAGATACTGATCGAGACCAAGGCGCAGGGAAACCCTGAGCTTACCGGCTAAATTTGCAACTCGAATTTCTCCAAGATAACCTGGATGCTCGCCCCTACCGCCAGCCCGTCTAATCGAAGCAACTGTAATCGGGCCCTTGGCCGCCACTATAATTTGATTTCCAACCAATTTTTGGGGCGTTCGGCCAGGCGACGTCAGGCATAGTTGATTACTCTCAAGGCTAAAGTGCAGGCGACTTACACCCCGCACTCTTCCTTCTTTATCAGAAAGAGACACGCCTTCTAACACAACTTCTTTATGGTCAAGAGAAGTCAGGTCGTTATTCGAGATAGCTACCCAGATTTGCATTTCTCGCTTTTGAAGCTAAGAACAGGGTAAAAGATGGCGGAGCAGGAGGGACTCGAACCCCCAACCCCTTACGGGGCAGCCGCTTTCAAGGCGGTGTCTTCATCCAGCCAGGTCTACTCCACGTATGACGGTTTAGCTGATACTTGTTATTCTACATTAGGTCTGTGCTAATAGTTGTTAGTGCCAACAAATGCTTAAAGAACAAAGTTACCAAGTGAAACTTCAAATCTAAATGAAAGCCAAAGAACGCTTAGATCAAATACTAGTGGCAAGACAACTTTTCCCATCCAGAGAAAGCGCTAGAACTGCCATCATGGATGGTGGCATCTTAGTCAACGGAGAAAAGCTCACAAAGCCTGGACAGGCGGTCAGTGTAGAAGCAAATATTGAACTAATAGCTAGCTATAATCGCTGTGCCTACGTTAGCCGCGGAGGCCTAAAATTAGAAAAGGCACTGAAGACCTTCTCAATTGCCCCTGAAGGGCGTATATGCATCGATGCTGGCGCATCTACCGGCGGATTTACCGACTGTCTGCTACAAGCAGGTGCAGCTTTGGTTTATGCCATTGACGTAGGCTATGGTCAACTCGATTGGTCACTGCGTAGCAATAGTCGAGTACACACTCTCGAGCGAACCAACATTCGCTTTCTTACGGCAGAAAAACTCTACGGTGAAAGGCTTCACGAAATGGCGACCCTAGCAGTCGCTGACCTTTCTTTCATTTCAGTTACTAAAGTGTTAGATGCCTTGCTCAACCTCATGAGTGAAAATGAACGTGAACTAGTAATTCTAGTAAAACCACAATTTGAAGCAGGTCGTGAAAAAGTTGGCAAAGGCGGTGTTGTTAGAGAACCAGCCAGTCACGTTGAGGTTTTGCACTCTGTCATTGATTTTGCTCAAAGACAAAGGCTGGAAGTACATGGCCTCACTTATTCACCAGTGAAAGGACCATCAGGCAACATCGAATATCTGCTTTGGCTAAAATACAAAAAAATAGAAGAGGCGCCGATTTGCCCCCCGCCTGTTAACCCAGAATTGGTCGTAAAAGAGGCATTCGCTTCGCTCTAGCATCTCTAAACTAGACTAAAGAATAACGCCCAAAGATTTGAACTCTTCCACCATAGAGAGAAAATCAGCTACTGTTTCTTCGACATTGCTCGAATGACTG
>LNEX01000316.1 GCA_001464165.1 bacterium Ga0077546 | reverse complement strand
GGCCCCACCACCGAGGGCAACAATGGTATCTTGGCGATCAAAGCCTCTGGCTTCTAAGTGTTCCCAGATGCGCAATAGCCATTCGCTGGTTTTGCAATTTTCGCCGTCTGGTACTTCAAGAGTGGTCACTTGAAAGTCTTCAGAAGGGAGGGTGTCAAGGACGTCGCGAAGCCAGTGCACTGCCGTTGATGGCTGGCAAAGCAGCAGTACTCGGCGACCGGCTCCAATTTGAGCTAAAACAGAAGAAAGTTTGTGTCGAGCGCCAGCTCCTACTGCCACTCTTGTTTTAACATCGAGGGTTGTATTCCAGTTCATCGTGATTACTGGTCCACGATGCTTAGACTTATGACGCATCTTCTCTTCTTTCCCTTTTATTGCTCTTAAGAGTTTAGATTTTGACAGTATTCGCGGTATTGCTTTAGTGAAGCTGAGAGCTCGCGCATGCTGTCGCTGGCAAACTTGTCAATAACAGAATTCGCTAGGGTCAAGCATACCATTGCCTTCGCTACAACTGAAGCTGCCGGAACGGCACAAACATCGGAGCGTTCATAGTGGGCTTGGCATGCTTCAAACTCTGGGTAGGTAACGGATGCAAGGCCAGCTTTTAAAGTGGGAATGGGCTTCATGTAGGCGCGTACGATTAGCCGTTCGCCGTTGGTCATTCCGCCTTCTACACCGCCAGCATGATTGCTTTCACGTCTCACTGGAAGATTACTAGATTCTCTATCACTTGGATATATGGGGTCGTGGACATTGCTGCCAGGTTGCTGACTATCGCTAATGCCTTCACCAATTTCTACTGCTTTCATGGCCTGAATGCTCATGAGGGCTTGAGCCAATTGGCCATCGAGCCGTCTATCCCACTGGCTGAAGCTGCCCAGCCCTACTGGTAAATTATCAGCCAGAACTTCTACCTGGCCGCCCAGGCTGTCTCCTGACATCAGTGCTGCCTTTATTGCTTCCTTCATTGCTGCTGATGCCGCTAGGTCAGCGCAGAAAACTTCGGACTGTCTGGCTCTCTGCTCTAGCTCCGGCAGTGGTAGCTTTGCTACCTCTTGTCCCCTGAGTTTTGAGCTGACCGCACCTATGGCAACCACGTGGCTCACTGCAGTAATGCCAAGTGCTTGCAATAGCACTTGGGCAAAGGCGCCAGCTGCCACCCGTGCCGCGGTTTCTCGCGCACTAGCTCGCTCTAGCACGTCGCGTACGTCTTTGTGACCGTACTTCAGGACACCAGCGTAGTCAGCGTGGCCGGGGCGAAAGCGCACTATCTTCTTGGCCTCGAGGGCAGCTAAGACCGCAGGGTCATTCATATCAGGCCCTGTGCTAGACATGATATGAGTCCAATTGGCGCTGTCTCGATTTTCAATCAGCATAGCCAGGGGCGCACCAGTGGTGATACCATGTCGCAGGCCTCCTAGTATTTCTATCTGGTCAGATTCTATGCGCTGGCGCCCGCTGCGACCATATCCGCCCTGTCTAGCCCTTAACTCATTATTTACAATATCTATGTCTACTGAAAGACCAGCAGGTAGACCCTCAAGAATCGAAACGATGGCTTTACCGTGAGATTCTCCGCCGGTGATTAAACGCAGAGCTGGCATGAAAGGAATTCCTGTAAGTTAAGTGAAATTGGTGCGATACTAACATTTTGTATGTTGTTAGATTACATTCTATAGGTTTCCTTTGTGTCGGAAAAACTCTTTCTCAGTGGTAGTCTAGAGCCCCCTGGTGACAAATCAATTACTCATCGGGCTTTGATATTATCTTCCTTTATCAAGGGGGAAATGTCCGTAGAAGGGGCCTTGCTCTCGCAAGATTGTCTGTCTACTATTCGCGCTGTGCGTACTCTTGGTCTCAAAATCAAGATATCTGGAGTGGGTCCTTCTAAGCGCGCTAATCTGCTCATTCGCGGCGGCGGTATTGACTCGATTGCTCTTGGCAAAAAGCCTTTCTTGGTTGAAGCTGCTAATTCCGGAACAACTATGCGGGTGCTGGCAGGAATGTTGGCCGGTCGCAGCGGTATCTTTAAGTTTGGTGGCGATGCTTCATTGCGAAAACGTGACATGACCCGGTTGTTAGAGCCGCTTGCTGCCATGGGTGCCCAGGTGCAGTATCACGACGTGCCGGGTAAAGCTCCCTTTACGATACAAGGGGGTAATTTGACCGGTGGTGATTTCGCCTTAGATGTCAATTCGGCCCAGGTTTCAACGGCCTTAATCTTGGCCGGACTCAGTGCTCAGGGAAAAACCTCAGTTAGCACTCGCGATTTGATTCGCGATCACACCACGCGCATGATGACCCATCTTCGATTGCCTTTTGAAACTGAGAATAATGGCTTGAAAATTATAGTCGAGTGCCTGCAAGGTGATTTGCGAGCCAGAGATTTGCAAGTTCCTGCTGATATCTCTTCTGCTGCTTTTTTCATTGTCGCCGCTCTTCTCTTGCACGGTTCGCAAATTGAATTGTTGGGAGTTGGCTTGAATCCTGGTCGCACTCTTGTGCTGGATGTGCTCAAGGCGATGGGGGCCGACATTGAGTTCGTAAATGAGCGTACCTATGGTCTAGAGCCAGTGGCAGATCTCAAAATTAGCTACTCCGGACAGTTGAAAGGCACCACAATTGCCTCTGAGCGTATCGCTTCTGGAGTTGATGAACTGCCCATTATTGCTTTGGCGATGGCCTTTTCTGACGGAACTTCGATCGTACGGGGCGCCGAGGAATTAGTGCAAAAAGAATCTGATCGCTTGCGACTAATCTGCGAGAATCTCACCATGCTTGGTATCAATGTTGAGCAGCATAGCGATGGATTTACTATTCATGGCAGCGGACCCGTTAAACATCCTATGAATGTCACAGGTCTATGGAAATGCGACGGCGATCATCGCTTGGCTATGACTGGCCATATTGCTGCTTTGATAACAGGCAGCGATTTGCAAATTGAAAGTCCTGAGTCGGTGGATGTATCTTACCCTGGCTTTATGATTGATTTGCGCGAACTCACTTGTGAGAATTAAATCTATCTTTATAGAAAGTAGACGTCTTGCTAAAGAAGTTCTGAATGTCTTGGCTAGGAACAAATGTAATTAGCGTGCATATAAAAGCCCATTCAAATACGGGTAGATTGATCATGTAGTCTATGCCGAGGTGTAAGGCTAGAAGCCCAATTAATACCCAGTAACGAGTGTCTTTGAACCAAATTAGAGTCCAGCCCGCAAACTCAATAATTAGCGTAAACCAGTTCAGTAGTTTCAGCAAAACTATATTGTTGGCAATCATTGGTGCCGGAAATCTAAACATGTCATCTAGCCTTGTGGCATAGTAGACCGCGCTGCCGTCAAGCCACTGCGAGCCGGCAATTTTGCAACCAAAAGTTTGCCAGTAAACCAGTGCTAACTGTATTTGAATCATTCTTTGCGCCCATGGTGCTTTGGCTTTCGGGCTTTTTATTAGATCAGAGCGTCCCCGTTTGCGATTGATGAAATTTGTGAGCCAAGCGTCTACTGAGTATTTGTCACCGCAGTTAGAGAACGCCAACCATGGCCCGACAGCGCGAAGAAAGCCATCGCCACCATTAATATTGAAAGGATCTTGATGGTGCAGTGATACGAGCGAGAGCCAGATGAAGATTGTACTTTAACGCGTGCCAAAGTCAATAGTCATGCATACCGCAGCAGCAGTAAAAACAATATGGAAGCAGCTAATGGCGCTATCTGTTTGGGGAAGTAGCAGCAACCAGTCAAAGCGTGGTTCGTTGTGCCAAAAATATTTTATAACTGTTGGTAGTGTCACAATTGCCTTGGGTCCGTACCAATCTAAGAAGTTCGAGCCAAGGTGAATGACTGCGATCTGCAGCACAAGTAGCCCATAACAGATTCGGTATAGAGAAATAGCAGAGCTGTCCTCCGGTGCAAACCAAAACTGGCGCCAATACTTAATTAGGGCCGATATTGTCATGGTTGGTCTTCTGCTTTGTACTTGTAGAAAAATACGGTGCTCATCTTTGTATGTTGTGGCAAGGCTGTAACAGGTGTAATTCCTCTGCCATTTGGTTTAGGAATTTCAATCCAATAGAGATTGAGCGAGAGGCTGGACGGTTTGTTGTTGGCGCAATAATGCTTTCTGCCGATATAGCGAGCAAAGTCTGGCCAAAATTCTTTGTAGTCAGGCCAGGGCAGCGAGTCTATTGACCATTTTCGGAATTTTTCTAAGCGAAAGCGTTCGCTGTAGCTGAGCCTATTCATGCGCGGCATTTCAACAATCATTCTTTCGCCGTTGGCGTAGGTCAAGATTGCTTCTGGGTGAAAATTGATTTCTCTAATTTCTGGTGAAAACAGTTTCCAGTTTTGCTCTAGACCCCAAAACAGCCAAAACTGTTTTACTGGTTCTAGTATTAAGGTCTTGAGGGGCGCGTCGGGGCAAAGCCAGGTTATGGTAAGAAAGAGATAGGTAGCAACAAAAACCGACAGACCGATCTCTTTATAGCCGCTTTGAGTGATCTCTTTAAGCTTGATCATTAGCCTTCAGTTTCTGGCTTAGTTTGTGAGTTATCAATAGGCTTTGCTGGCTTGTTCTGGTCACTTTTTAGAGAATGTAAAAGGTTCTCCAAATTCTTGTGTTCTGTAGTTGAACCGGAGCGTGCCAGGGAAGAGGCGCAAAGCGCGATGGCTTTCTTGTTCTGGCCTGCTGCTGCCAGCAATTGAGCTAACTCATAAGAATAACTAATAGAGCTGGGATTTTCAGCCCTTAAGTCTTCAATTATTTTGATGGCGTTATCAAATTTTGACGAGGCAGCCAGCTCTTTTGTGTACGAGAGTTTGTCTTGTGTATTTAGTTTATTGGCTTGAGAAAGCACTGAAAAAACAGCAATTGCTTCGCTGTGGTTGTGTGCCTTTGCAAGACTATGAGCCAAGTAGCGCCGCATTTCACTATCGTTAGGGTCGCGCGCTACTAATTCAGCAAAGTACATTGCTGCAATGGCGCCATTGCCCTGGTGATACTGCTCGTAGCCGTCTTTTGCTAGCTTCTCATGGCTCAGCTTCTTTAGATCGACGTCAAATGATTTGGGTAGCACTATTGAAATTTTGGCATTTTTTCCCAGCATCTGAGAACAAATGCTTAGTCCGCTATTAACAATTCGATCAGAGCTGCCAAGCTCTATTGCTCTTTTGAAATCTCTGCTAGCGATGGCCCACTGCTCGCGCTTGAGATAGAGGCAGCCTCTTTCTGTTAAAGCTCTTGTGTTATTGGGGTCGAGATTGAGGGCTTGCGAGTAATGGTCAATCGCCGAAATGGTATCGCCCAATAGAGCCTCGATTTGTCCTTGATAGAGAAATGCCTTGGCTGTTGGGGCACTGAGTTTGGTGGCACTTTCTGCCGCAGACTTTGCTAACTTGTGCTGATTGAGATGACTATAGCAAATAGCTTGCTGGTATAGTGACTGAGGATCTTGCTTGAGCTTTAGGGCATTGCTTAGATCGCTTAGAGCTGTTTTGTAGTTTCCTGATGCAATGTTGAGAGTAGCCCTCTCAGAGAGTTTTTCAAATGAAGTGCGAAAGTTCGGAAACTCGCTTAAACGATCATAAAAGTGCAGAGCCAATGAATGCTGTTTCAGAGTCTTACACAGTTTCGCGGCAGTGTACTGAGCCGTTTCGTTCTTTGGTTCTAGCTCAGCGGCTTTTACAAAATCGTTACAGGCCAAGGCTGCTTGATTGAGTTCGTTAAGTAAATTGGCTCTATATGTAAACCAGCGCGCCGTAGTCGAATCATTCTTGATTGCATCATTGAAGTCTTTCAGTGCTCCTGTTTTATCGCCTAAGCACTGCCTGCAAAATCCTCTTTGCATAAGTACTTCATTGTTATCAGGCTCCATATTATGCAGCTCTGTGTATGTTTTTAGTGCTTTTGCGTACTGCTTGTCTGCGGTCAAGCAGAGTGCCGCACCAAGCTGAAGGCTGTAATTTGTTGGTTCAAGTTTTAAGGCCTTGTCGTAGTCAGCCAGAGCTTTCTTGTATTCACCTATTCTTGTATACGCCGAGGCGCGATTGCCATATTGATAGGCTGCCACTGGTTCGGGAGCAGTCGACGATATGATTTTAGAAAGATCTTCAATTGCTACTTCGGGCCGGTTAAGCTTTAGTGCAAGACTCGCTCTTTGGTCTAGAGCAATTAGATCATTGGCCGATAGAGCGATGGCATTGTTGAAGCTCTCAAAGGCTTGTTTTAAGCGAAGTTGTTTAACCAGGGCGCGACCGCGTGCTAGATATGCCTTCGCCGAAAATGGATTGCACCTGACGGCTAAGGTAGCGCTGTTTAGAGCTTCTTGATATTTCTCTTGGCCGATTAGATTTGTCGCTTCTTCTGTCTTGCTGATTGAAAAGGCTCTAAGCAGATCGAACGTGGAAGCTAGGCTGATGAGACAAACTGCTATCCATACATATTGAATGGCGTTCTTCGAAATAAAAGAAGAAATCACCTCATATTTTCTCAGGGGCAGTATGTTTGCTGAAGTGCTTAAAGTTGGCGAATATTGCGTGTCTGCCTCTGGCTTGCTTGGTTCTGCTCTAGCTTGGTCAGAACCAACGTTTAGTGACAAGGGGCTTGCGGAGGCAAGTGGGCTGAAAAATTCGCAAGCTTCTTGGTCCAGGTTGTCGGCAACCACTATGGCTTTTAGATCCGATATTGTTGGTGTCGTTCTTTTTTTGATAGATGGTTTGGACCCATCTATCTTTTCGAAAGAGTCGCAAGAATCATTTGGTAAGTCGGACATGTTTTGACAAGGCCTTTGAGAATTGAGCACGGCGCCACCTACAACTATTCTAGTGAATCTTCGCTGAATAGCGTGAAATTAAGGTGAATTGCCCGTGAAGTAAATGTGAAACGACCTAGCGCCAATCTTTATTTTGCAATTTTTTCGGTATGCGTGAAGTGCTTGTGAAGTGGCGATTGACATTTGATTTGTGCTTAAGTAGCCTTAGCACTAGGCACCATTTTTGGTTGCTGCTACCGAGATACTATACTTATGATTGCTAAGTCATTTGCTAAAAATAGACGGCACTCAAGATCAGCCGTTGGCTCTTCTATCGCTGAAATGCCGGTGGTCTTGTGGGCTATTTTTATCGGTCTGCTCTTCCCTCTGGCAATTATGACCAGTATGGGCGATCGGGCATCTGTTGTATTTTTTGCCACCGATGCGGCTTGCCGCAAAGCTTCAAAAGCACCGAGCTTTACTGAAGCGAAAGCTAGGGCTGCTGCAACTATGACCACCGATTTAGCCCCTTTTCCTGGCATATCTAATGTGGTACCAGCCTTGTCAATCAAGGTTAAAGCTCTTTCTAGCGGAAGTTACACAACTTCTACTACTGTTTTGCCTGCCGGTTCAGTTAATACTTCTCAGAATATTTATTTTGTCATTCTGGGTGTAGATGCTGATATCGATCCGCTGGTACATTTCGCTGGTGGTTTTATGGGTCTGAACATTCCGGGCTTAACCGGTCCATATACTCTCCACTTTACTTCGCAGGCCTATGTTGAGAATCCTAATGGTTTAACTGAGTGATTGAGGTGTCGAAAATGAAAATCAAGCGCTCAAAAAGGGGCATGTCTACCGTGGCACTAATTATGGTGCTAGCATTTTTTGTAATCTTGCCACTTGGTTTGCTTGGCTTTGAGTTCGCCCGATACACACTTCTGGCTGCTCAGTTGCAGTCAGTGACTGATTCGGCCACTCTTGCTGGGACTGCGGCTCTTGCCAGTTCTCCTCCTGGTTATAGCTATACTGATTTGCATAATCTGGCAATGGATGTTGCTGTGCAAACATTTCAGCAAAATAGTGTTTTGCAAACACCTTTTAGTGCTGCCAATGTTGTTGCTAACAAGAATACTGGAGTTCCATTGGGCACGCCTCCCCTGCATAAGGCCCATTTAAACATCACTCTGCTCAATCAGGCTGGTACACCGGTTGCCACCGGAAGTAATACCGCTGTGACTATGAGGGTTGCATCTATTTATTCTGATGCGCCCATTTTTGCTTCAAGTCTTTTGAATGTAGGTGCTATCGAGACGGCCTCAGCTGTATCTGATGGTGGCTTGCCGCAGCTGGATTTGATACTGTGCTTTGATGTTTCTGGATCTATGGATGATCAAACTAAGGTGGCTCTAGTTAAGCGCTTTTGGAACCCTGGGCTCGATACTGTTGACTATCAAGTGCAGAGTTCAAACAAGACAATTTATGACACCTTCAAGCCACCTGTTACTGGCACCGGTCTAAACGCTTTGCCTCCGCAAAACCTGTTTAAGGGTTCTTATCCTGGTGCCACCGGCAACGCTACGCCATATGCCTTCTCCGAAGGAATTTATCCATCTCCTAACCCAGCTGCTGGATTGCGAGGCAATCAAAAGGCGTACGCTGTTGGCAGTATTCCTGGTCTGCCTCTAGCGACAAAGTATCCACCAGGTGCTCTCGTGGCTGAACAAGGCTGGCCTCCAGGCAATTTTGATCCTACCAATAGATTGAATCCGGCTGGCAACGGTGTTAACCCCAATGCTCAGCCTACTTGTTACACAGATCTTGTGGTTAAAGTGCCGAGCGTTGGCCCTTATGATTTCAGTAAAATTGAGACATGTGTTGAGGCCTCTCGTGGCAATATGGAGAGCGATGCCATCTGTTTGCAGAGCCACGGTCATAACACTATTAATCCGGTCCTGCCACCGCGGCAGCCTGGCTACTATGCTGCTTATTGGAGTCAGGTAGAAAAAACGGCTGACCCAATTGCCGCCGCTCGTGCGGCTGCTAACAACTTTTTCTATACCATGAACATCGCCAGTAATGCTCATTTTGGCATATGCACTTTCTCTGATGCAGCTGGTACTTCACCTACTTCATCTTGGCCTGATACCACTAGCAAGTGCGATCCTTCTTGGCCCCACTCTGGCACTGCTAACTTCCCTGTTCCTTTGATTAGTTTGAACAAAACCCAATCAAATTTTGCTGAAGTTAACGATGCCGTTGATGGCACAGCGGCAACTTTGCCCCTCAGACCAACTGGTAAGACATGTATTTCTCTTTCTCTGCATGAGGCTATCACTGAGCTGATAGATCCAGCGAAATTTAGGCCAAAGGCAAAAAAAGCCATTGTTCTTTTCACCGACGGAGTTCCTAACTTGCCTGGCGGTGACGCGGCGGCCAAGGCCGCTGCTTTTTCTGAAGCAGATTGGGCCAAGAGTAAGAGTATACCGATATACACCATAGGGCTATCGCAGAATGCCGCCATCAAGCCTCTTGAAGACGCTGTCTTAGGTGATAGTGCTGCCAAGCCTGGTATCGCTTATCGTTCAGGTAATAATGCCATTTATGTTTCAGTCACTAATTCAGCAGATCTGAATAGTGCTTTTCAGACGATTGCTCGCAGTCTTGTAGTGCTTCAATAGGTTCTAAATTTAATGAGTAAACACAAGTCTCAAGCTGAAAAGAAATGCCGCACTAACATCGCTAGCATGTCTATTGAATTGGCAATCACGGCTCTTTTGCTGGTGGTTTTCACTATTCTTGGATTCGACATGCTTATTGTCGCTTGGGGTTATTCTATTCTGGATTCGGCCGCTCGGGACGCAGCTAGGGCTGCAGCTTCGACTAACACTTCTGCCTCTGGTCTCAATGCCGCTAAGCAGGCAGCTGCCGCTCATCGAACTGATGGTTTCTTTGTCACTCAGCCCACAGTTACGACCACTACACCCAGCGACTTTATATATGTTACTCCAGCTACTGGCTCGCCCTATGTGGCTGTTACAACCCGCTGCAACGTTCGCCTACCTGTGCCCATTGGTTTCTTTGGTACGCAGTTGTCGGATGGTTACATCCCTTATGCTCGCACGTATACTTATCCTATTTTGGGTGTGCCGTTTGTTCCGAATCCGGCTTCTGGAGCTGCGCCACCGCCAGTAGTGGCGCCACCGCCACCGCCTCCTCCAGCGGCACCGCCACCTCCAGCTGCACCGCCACCTCCAGCTGCACCACCGCCGCCACCTCCAGC